>JAEYQZ010000058.1 GCA_023409695.1 Methanobacteriota archaeon
ATCTATCCGACAAACCGCTTTTACTTAAATTGATTCCCGATTTAAAAGGCCAGTGCAGCGGGTTCACACTTTCATGGAATTATAAAGCTTGGGTGTGACTCAACCCTGCAAAAATTTTATTTTTGACGGTGAATATTCATGTTAAAGCGTGCAAAAATAAGATTATGCATGCTACATTTTCACTGCAGTAAAAAATTAATTTAAAAACTAAAAAACAGAACAAATGATATTATTCAAGATAAGTTTCACTGATATTTTTTCCCATTTTGATCATGCGTTCATTGAATTCAATGAACTTGCTTAAAATCTCTTCTCGGCGCTCTAAAACTAGCCTAACCAGTTGATATTCGGTGGAGATCCTTAAATCTTTAAAGAATACGGAACCAGTATCTCTTACAACCAGTATATCCCCTTCGACCACGCGCATCCTGTAAGAAGTGTTAGCGATGATTTCTATTTCGTCTCCATCCTTTGTATAACTATTTACTATCTCTGCAATTCTATTCAGCTCAACATATATCCTGCTTTCAATTTTCAAGCGTTCTTCATGTAATTTTCTAAGATCTTCGGACATAATACCACAAGAATAAGTTTATATTAAAAATATTTAAATCTTTGTTAAAATCTTTAAGAAATGATTAAGATTAAGCACTATATATATCATTTATGTGCTAAAACAGAGTTATTATTACAAATTTTAAATTTCATGACATGAATTCAAGTTTAGGCTCATTTAATCCACATATTATCAAGCTACCATATTTAATTGTATAAATAAAAGTTTAGAGCCGGATCGCTCTTTCATGTCTAAAGTATGTTACAGCCAGCGCGAAAATTAATGTAGACACTAAAATCGCAGGAATGAAAAATAACATCATATCCCATGAGATGGTTGGAGTTGAAGATAGCTTAACCATTAAAACTGTTGGAATAATATTCAAAATTCCTTCAAGATATGGCATTTTTATAAAAAGAGGCATGAAGAAGATAAATGTTGCAAACATTAAAGCAAGTGTTATAGCTGAATTTGCCTCTTTAGTGCTGTCAACAAGCATGGATATCAATATTCCAACTCCAATAAATGCCAGACCAACGAAAATAAGCATGAAAATTAAAACAAACGCGTTATAAATGGGAACCCCCAGTAAGTTCAGTAAGATAATCCATGCAATACTTTGAATCAATGAAAATGAAAGAATAGGTAAAATTTTTCCAATTACTACCATTGAACTTGAAATAGGAGTCATAAGAAGCATTTCAAATGTTTTTCTCTCTTTTTCCCCCACAATACTATCTGTTACTATGTTGCTTGCAAGGAAAAATGGGAGGAGAAGAATGAATGGAACTATGAAACCATACATTATTTCTACAAAATAAGATGTATTTAAGGCTAATTTTGCTATATTATTCTCATTAAGGTTTATTTGGTTTAAAACTATAGGGTTTTCAATTTTCTGGATCATTTCTTCATTTATTCCTGCAGATTGGAGTTTTTTCTCTAATTTAAACTTATTAACAGCGTTGCTTATTTTTTCAGATGCAATGGTATAAAATGGATTAGATGTATCTGATTGAACAACTATGTCCTGCTTGGGAGAAGATACCGTAATGATAGCAATTAATCCAGATCCGAGCATTTTATCTGCTTCACTTATATTCTTGAAATAAACTACAGTTAAGTTTTGAGCACTTAGATCCTTTGCAATACTTGAATCTTTTAAATCTTCAGACATCCCCACTTTAAGATGAGATGTAACTCCAAACTTATCTAGAAGTCCCGGATCAGTTAGAACAGCACTTCCTACTCCTAAACCAAATGCTCCAAGAATTATAAATATCTGAACAAAAACAACCATGATGTAAATTCGGTTGGTCAATATATCTTGAGCTTCTTTTTTTGCAAGTGCCATTAGCTTCATTTTATCTCCTGTAAATTATGAATGATTAAATTCATATGTAAATCTTTTTAGTTAATTTCCTAAAAGCCCCGTGGCTTAATATGTACATGAAATTTACATCTAATTCATCTTTGAAATATTTTTAATACCCAATAATTCAAGGGCCAGTCTTGCTACACCTGGCCTTGGTCCAAACATTATATCATCTCTTTTAAAGAGTTTTATTGTAATCCAATATGAGACGATGCTTATAATAAGTATGGACATGATTGGAATCATTAAATCTGTTGTAGAAATGTTTTCACCTGAAAACAGGCGCATTACAAGAGTCATTGGAGAAATATTAGCTGCGACTGACTTACTTGAGATATAAGCAAGTGCTGGAATCACGAGAAATCCAACAATTACTATATAAATAAAACTTAATCCAATTCCTGCCTCTTTATAATTTTTAGAATATGCTGCTATGACACTTGTTATTCCTACAATTGGAACAGAAGTCAATATAATTACCAAATAAACCAAAATAGGATTCTTAAGGTCAAATCCTGCCAATAAGAGTATTAGGATCCATAGTGCCACCTGAACAGCTATTACCAGAACTACTGCAAAATTTTTTCCAATTATAATTTCTCCATGGCTCAGAGGCATTGCTATCAATATTTCTCCTGTTTTTCTCTCCTTTTCACCTACAATACTATCAATGATCATATTTCCAAAGAGGAAAAGAGGAAGGAAAAGTAATATTGAGACCATCATTTTCTTAATAAGCTGTAATGGCAAAGATTCTCCTTTTTTCTCTTCTTTAACACTTGGTTCAATTGTGCTCGTTGAGGGAACCAGTGAACTTATCCACTGATTAGATATAGAAGAAGAAATAGCTTTAGCTGTAGAATTTACTTCCTCGGATGCCACACTTCGTTTTGGATCGGCATTGTCAATAAACAAATTTAAAGTGATAGGCTGGAAGTTATCTATTTTACCTGTAGAATTTTCAGGAACAATCAAGGCAGCTGTAGCTTTACCATTTTTAACTTGATTTATCGATTCATTACTTCCGAGTGAAGTTATACCAAGAACTTCGTGATTTAATTGTTTTTCAAATAAGCCACTTGTATCTGAAACACCGATTGAAGCGAAGTTTGTCAAAGATGGAGATAATGTGACGCCATTTTCAGATTCTATATTACCAATAAACATGTTTAAGAAAACTATCATTAAAACTAAGACAGAAAGCTGCATTAAAAAGATCATCAAAAACTTTCTGCTCGAGAGGGTATTTTTAAACTCCCATTTAGTTATAGTTGAAAATCTCATGATAAAACCCTGAAACATCTATCTATTTTACAGCATGAATGAATACATCTTCAAGTGATGGCTCTTTAGTATTTACAGATACTACGTTATGTCCAATCAAACTAACTATATCTGAAATATCTTCTTTGGAATTTAAAGATACTTCCAGATTTTTACCATTCATGTCTACATTTTCTACGGAATTAAAATGAAGGATTTTCCCAGTATCTATATCTGTATGGTTAACTTTTATCTGGAGTATTGTCTGGCCATGGACTTTTGCCTTAAGATAATCTGGAGTGCCCATATCCCTAATTTTACCCCCACTTAAAATTGCAACTCTATCACAGAGAGCATCGGCTTCTTCCATATAATGAGTGCATAAAATTATGGTTTTTTCACCTTTAAGGTCTTCTATAAAACTTCTAATTGAAATCGCAGTCGCAGGATCCAGCCCCATTGTAGGTTCATCAAATATAATAATCTCTGGATCGTGGATTAAAGCCCTTGCAATACCAATCCTTTGACGTAAGCCCTTTGAAAATGTATTTATTTTATGTTCTGCACGATTTTCCATTCCAACAAGCTCAAGAAGTTCGTAGACCCTATCGTTAAGCTTTTCCTTTGGAACTCCATAAAGTTCACCAAAATATCTAAGCAGATCACGTGCTTTAAATCTTTCATACAAATTTGGTTCCTCTGGAAGGTATCCTATCATTGATTTAGTTGTGATTGGATCTTCCAGAACATTATGTCCTCCTACAAAAACAGTTCCACTATCTGGTTTCAATATACCACATACTATCCTGATTGTAGTGGTCTTTCCGGCCCCATTTGGTCCTATGATCCCTAAAAGTTCTCCTTTCTTGATATTCAGACTCAAATTATCTAAAGCCTGTATTTTACCAAAATATTTGGTGAGAGAGTCTATTTTGATCACGTCTTCTTTTAAGTCCAAGGTCTAACTCCTATACTATAATGATGTTTGAAAGTTAATTCTTAATTTGTACTATTTAAATATTTAGAGATATTGATCGAAGGGTTACCATTATTACTAGTTTATATAAATCTAATAAAAAGAACACTGATCCCTGTTTAATATTTGATAATATCAAACATTCTATTTCAATATTTAACCAAATAATAGCCTTAAAAAGAGCAGCATAAAACATTAATAATAAAAAATACTTAAATTATCTTATTTGCAGAACAAATTCTTTGAGTGTATCTTTTTAACTAACTTATAAAAACGTGGTAAAAATGGAAAATGAAAATAAATATAAAAAAGCCGCTTTTGCAGCAGGTTGCTTTTGGGGCATTGAAGAAACATTTAGGACTACAAAAGGAGTTATATCTACAGCAGTAGGTTACATGGGAGGACATACAGAAAATCCTGGCTATGAAGATGTTTGTTCTGGAAGAACTGGCCATGCTGAAACTGTAGAAGTGACTTATGATCCTTCAGTGATTACCTATAATGAATTACTGGATATTTTCTGGAAAATCCATGACCCCACAACGCTTAACAGACAGGGCCCAGATATAGGCGAACAGTACAGATCTGTAATTTTCTACTACGACAGCGAACAGGAAAAAGCAGCACGTGCTTCCAAAGAAGAACTTCAACAGTCTGGTATGTATGATCGGGACATAGTAACTGAAATTGTGCCTGCCGACAAATTCAAATTTTATATGGCAGAAGATTATCACCAGCAGTATTTGAAAAAAAGAGGAAGAAGCAGCTGCAGATTTTAAAAAAATATGAATTTAAAAGATTTAATAGGTTTTTAATACCACAATTGATTTTATTTATTTTTTCTAAGCTTAAAAGCATGTTACTTATTTGACATATTATGAAATAGTAATACAAATTTCATAGTTTTGACATAAATTGCAAGTGTATTACAAAAATACAAATTTGGAAGAACTTAGATAATTTCCAGGACATCCATTTCAAGTGTATAACGAATTAATTTAAAATAATTGATTTTCTATAAGCACCATCACTGCTGCTAAAATTCTTCTAAATAATTTTCTACTATGGCATCAACTACACATGGTGCATTCCAACCTACAATATCTACAGCAATTTCTTCAAGTTCTGAAGGCACATTTTCCATACCATACGGCCGGATGACAATTATCGGTTTTCCTAATCTATTTGCAATATCTATTTGCTTTTTAATAATACTTTTATATTTATTATATAAGCCTGAGAGAATTATTACAATCCCTGCGGGGCTTATTTGTTCTTGAAGTTCTTTTTCTGTGATCTTATCTTTTTCAAGTATCCCATAGTTTTTAAACTCAAAATCATGTGCTGCAGATAATTTTTCGGTAAATGTATCGTATTCATCTTCATTCTGACCTATATGGCTAATGAATATATTATATAGTCTTGATTCTGATTCAAACATTTTTAATCTACCTACAATTTATGATTATTTCAAATACAACCAGTAAAAATTATTGATAAAATTAGTAATTTATTTTTTGATCATACTAAATGAAAATAGAAATTGTAATCTGCACTTAAAATCTAAAAGAGGTAAAGAGTTTAACGATCTTCACCTCTTAAACTCTGGTTCAGTTCCAATCTATGGATTATTTAATTATACGATTAAATAATTGTATCCATATGCTCTGTAAGGAACTGTTTTCCATTGTCCGTTTTGATATAGCTGAACTGATCTATGTCTACTGGAATAACTTGTCGCGTATTGAATTACCCTCGATTTGTATCCTGCAGATTTAAATTTAGAATTTAAATATGCACTATATGCCCAACAATCACCTGCTTTATGACTAACTAAACCAGAAGCAGTACTAACTCCACTTCTGTAGCCGTATCCTGAAGCCGATTTCATAATTGAGTTTAATTTAGGGTCGCTAAATGTATCTGCTTTACTACTTGATTTATAATAAGAACTACTGGAACTTGATGCTGCTTTAGCTGTACTGGTTTTGTATTTATAATAGTATTTCCAGCTATACTTCCAGGTATAATTCCAACTGTAGGTCCAGTAATAATACCACCTTCCATTGGATTTGTACCAGTGTTTGTGCCAACTTTTATACCAGTTTTTGTACCAGTGTTTATACCATACTTTAACTTTTACACTGGACGCTGCATTCACTTTCAAAACGTTTGTATGTTCACTTAAACCAATTTGTGCATTATCATCCGATGCACTTTGGTTCGCTGCCCCCACCGCAGAGGGCAAAATGCTTATTGCCATAGTTACTACTAATAGCAATGCATACATAGATTGTCGCTTAATTATACCGCCTCCGTGTCCAAAAGTATTAATACACCTACTTAGTACTTTTTGGACAAAATAATAATCAACCTACAGCATATATAAATGTTTTGATTTTTTTGTCGAAAAAAAGCGTTTATAGCTCTCTTTTTTAGATTTAAGACTCTTTTAAAGTGTATTTAAATGTCGAATTACAGATTAGCACGTTTAGTTTGTATTTTTACTAAATTAGCTCTAATTAAACCCTATTTGGAAAAATTGTCACTAATCGATGCTATTATACATCTAAATTACAGGTTCAAATTATGTATAGTATTTACTATCAAGTTCATTGATACATATAATCCACATAAATGCATGAATATCTAAAATACAATTCACAATAGGCCATTAACGAAATTAACCCCCAAATACCAATTATAACAAAAATAGTACAAAATTTCAAATTTTCTGGTTAATTGAAAAATTTCATTATAAAAAACCGCTGCAAGTTGATTCTAACAGTACTGCCATAACATAAAAATAAACTTACATATAACCATAAATATAACTACTTTTTATACTCAAAATCCATTACAATCAAATTGTGGAAGTAGACTGAAATGTTCCTATCTGAATTGATACCAGTTAAAGATGCACTAAAAATCATAGACAAAATTGAAATTAAACATGATACTGAAAGGATTCCTCTTGAAGAAGCATATAATAGAGTCCTTGCAGAGGATATAAAATCACTTTTAGATTCTCCATCCTTTGACAAATCTGCTATGGATGGATATGCAGTAAAAGCTGAAGATACTTTTGGATTTTCTGAAACTAATCCTGCATATTTAAAAATTGTAGATAGAATAGGTGCAGGCGACATGTCAAAAGTAGTTTTAAAGCAGGGTGAAGCCATAAAAATCTCAACTGGGGCACCAATACCGGAAGGTGCAAACGCAGTCATCATGGAAGAGTATACCTACGAAGAAAATGATAATTTAGAAGTCTCAAAAACCCTGTTTCCCGGGGAAAATGTTGCCCCATTTGGAGAAGATTTTAAAAAAGGTGATGAGCTTCTAAAATCAGGAAAACTCTTAAGGCCACAGGATATTGGAATAATAACATCAGCAGGCCATGATACAGTAAATGTATTTAAAAAGCCCAGAATCGGTGTGATAACCACTGGAAACGAACTTGTAATGTCTAAATCAGAAATTAAAGGTGCCAAAATTATAAATTCAAATTATTATACCTTAAAAGCACTTGTTGAAAGTACCCTGGCGATCCCAGAACTTACTCATTGTGTTGATGATGCCCAAAAAGTAAAAAAACAAATTGAAAGATTTTTAGAGTCATGCGATGTCATAATAACAACTGGAGGAACTGCAATAAGTAAAGGGGATGTTGTAGTAGATGTGGTTGATGAAATGGGCGAAGTTTTAATCCATGGAGTGGCTATACGACCTGGAAAACCATTTGGATTTGGAGTGATAAATGGAACACCCATATTCATGCTTTCAGGTTACCCTGTAGCTTCAATGGTGCAGTTTGATGTGTTTACACGTAATTATCTACTTAAAATGCAGAATATTTGTAAAAAATACCAAATCATTAAAAAAACAGCATCTCGAAAGGTCGCATCTACACTTGGAAGAACAGATTATGTTAGAGCAAAAACAGACGGAAATAATGTATGCCCTCTTAAAATAGACGGTTCTGGAATTATAAGATCTATGGTTGAATCCGACTGTTATATTTTGATAGAAGAAAATGTTGAAGGCATAAATGAAGGAGAAGAATGTGATATTTTACTTTACGATTCGTTAAAGGTATAACTCATTAAATTCATAGTTGAATTTTCAGACTGACAAAATTTATAATTAATATTAGTGTGCAAATAAATATTAAAAAATAATTAATTTATTATGTGGATTTAAAGGTGATCATGTGGACGCTTTACAGTTTTACGCTATTGCATTTATTGTTATTTGGGCTGTGGCCATTTTATTTAAGGATAAACTAAAAATTGAGATAAGTGGCCCTATTTTAATGAGAAAGACCACTCGACTCAGGAATACTATTGACTCTATTGCTCAAAAGAGTCCCAGATTCTGGCGATGGAGTATGAATATTGGAGTACCCATATGCGTGTTCTTTATGATTTTAAACCTCCCGCTGCTTCTATACTCACTGGGAACCATCATACAAAATATTTTTGCCGCCCATGGATCATCAACAGTATCAGGTGTTGGTATTGCAATCCCCGGGATCAGCATTCCAGGATCATCTTTCAATGTCCCATTAGTATACGGATTAATTGGACTTGTAATTGTTATAGTCGTTCATGAATTTGCACATGGAATACTGGCAAGAACTGATGGGATTAACATCAAGTCAATAGGCCTACTTATGCTTGCAGTTATACCCGGAGCATTTGTTGAGCCGGATGAAGAAGGAATTAAAAAGGCATCTCGACTTACAAAGCTCAGAATTTATGCTGCAGGATCTATGTCTAACATTGTTGTAGCGTTTATTGCATTTTTACTTCTAACTGCATTATCATCTTTTTTCATTGCCCCATCTTTCCATTCTCAAGGAGTGGAAGTCCAAAATACAATGCCAAACAGTCCAGCTTATGGAGTTCTACAAAACGGAATGGTTATAACCCAGATTAATGGCTATGAAGTAACGAATATAACCACATTTACGGATATATTAAACACTAAGGTTAAGCCTGGTGATGAAGTTAACATTGTGACTAATCAAGGGACATTTAAACTTAAAGCAAATGCAAACTCAAATAATACGAATCATGCTTATTTAGGAGTAATTGTACAGAATCATTTGACCGTTAATCAAGATGTTGCCAGTAAATACGGAGATGCAATACCTTGGTTCCTGTATAGTTTATACTGGTTGTTCTACTGGATATTCTTCTTGAACATTGGAATCGGGACCTTCAATTTACTCCCTGCAAAGCCGCTTGACGGAGGATTAATGTTTGAGGAGATCTTGAGTTCTAAAATGTCAGATGACCTAGCAAACAGAATTACAAATTCAGTCTCAGTATTCTCATGGATGATAGTTGTAATTTTAATAGGAGCAACTATTATACCTGTAATAAGGCTATAAAAACTACTTTACTTCTCTTTTTTCTTTTTCTGACCTATCGCATCTTCAAAGGCTTCTTTATGGAAATTCGCTGCCATCTCCTTTTTACATTCATCATCAGCGAATAATCTCATTTTTGGAGCCCTACAAGGGTAGTGCTGCAACTTAAGACCTGCTTTAATAGGCAAATTCTCTAAATTTTGCCCAATCATTTCTTCAGCTACAAAATATGTTGATCCACAAGGAGAAGACCTTAAAACTTCTATATCCACAATTTTATCTTCCTGGCAGTTTATTCTAACAATAGGCCTTCCAAATTTAGATACAAATTCATCAAATGCAGGATTCCCATTTTCCTGAAGATCGCACATATTTTCAGGGCATGTAACATTTCCCAATCTTTCAAGCTGGTTTTTAAACCCTTCTCCCCTCCAGGCAGCTACTATTACCCATTCTACTTTATCATGGATCATTTCAACAAGATCCAGAGTAAGATCTGGATGAAGAACATAAGTTATCAGTATATCCGCACTTTCAAGGCGTTTTAATGTATCTTCAGGAATCTCAATTTCATCTGCAAACATAGATACAGGCTTTTCAAGCTCAACAAAATCTGCATCAAATTCTTTACTTATATATTCATATGCACGTTCTCCATATGGACCATCTGTAGCTATTGCGACTTTTAACATCTTTTTCATCTCCTAAAAGAGTCCAAATAATTCAAGTTATTTTACTAAATCTTCAATTAAACTAACAACTTCAGGATTAACAAGTTTGTAGTGTATCCAAACACTTTCTTTACGTCCTTTTATAAATCCTGCATTCTTAAGAACATTTAAATGATGTGAAATAGTTGATTGAGGTTTTTCAAGAGCCATAATTATCTCACATACGCATAATTCCCCTTCCTGTAAGAGATATAGTATTTTAAGCCGGGTAGGATCTGAAACTGCCTTAAATTTATCGGACATATCCTCAAAACTTTCATCAGAAGGAATTTTAGATAAAATTTCCTTTAAATTCTCTATCTGTTCACTACAGGGTTCACCTTTACTGTTTATCTCACAGATTTTCATTTAAATCGCCCATCTATATTTTGACTAATTAATATCATTTAAAATTTCATAAAGTTAAGTTCAGATAATTTAACGCTTATAAATATTAAACTAACCTTTTTTTCTCCATTAACTTAGCATTCATTTTATCAAATTTATTTTTGACATGTTCATATCCTTTTTTATAAAACGGACAATTTGCTATACAGTAAGTACATCCCTGGTTACAACCTATGCAAAGTCTCTGTACAAATTCAACTTCTTTACCCCCAAAGCAAGTTTTTCTCTGTAT
Organism: Methanobacteriota archaeon; assembly: GCA_023409695.1. GTDB lineage: Archaea > Methanobacteriota > Methanobacteria > Methanobacteriales > Methanobacteriaceae > Methanobacterium_D. Next base: position 10,898 of record JAEYQZ010000058.1, read on the forward strand.
AAGCGCACTTTCAGGGCACGCTTTTACACATTTACTGCACTTATCACAGTATTCTGGCATCCAGGAGTGTTCATTATTGTCATTTACTGGTAAATTTGCTATACTAACAAATATTGCTGAAATTTTCAGTCTTGGACCTAATTCCGGAGTTATTAAAAGGCCACTTTTTCCTATAAAGCCTAAACCTGCTTTTTCAGCGAGGAGAGAAAAATTCACTAAACCACTGTCAGGATGAGCGACTTCAGTTGCGAAACCTTTCTCTCGAAGGTAATCCGATAGCTTATAAGTTAAATTACCGAATCTTTCATATAACAAATCATTTAATTTTTTCGCTTCAGCTCCAGGAGCTGTATTAATGATTTCTTTATCCAGTTCCATAGTTAAAACAATAGTATTTGGATATTGAATGAATTTATCTTTAATCATCAGGTCAGAAGTAAGTAATGTGTATCCTATACTTTCAATACCCAATGAATGAGCATAATTTTCAAATTCTTTAATAAAATTATCCTCAGCTATGACCTTCGGGTTATCAGGATTAGTTACACGTGATTCATCAGGACGTTCAATATCTCCACATTCACATCCGCATTTATCTTCTTCTAAATCAGCACCATCTTTTATAATTCCACGATCGCGCCCATTATCTCCATTTAGCTTATTTTCAACTTTATCTTCAAGCAATTCTATATCTTCACAGCCGCATTTGCACTTATCATTTTCCATAATCCTTATCTCCAAGATAACTGAAAAATACCGTTTTCTATTTTAACGCTTTAATTTGAACACTGGTAATTTTTCCAACTAACCTTTCGTCCATGTTTGGTTCTGTAAAAAAGTGCTGTTCGACAATTTGAATATCTTTAAATCCTGCTTCTTTTATTGTATCTAAATAAGATTGCTTTTCCATAGCTCCAGCAATGCAGCTAGACCATGCATCAAAACTGCGTTTAAGCTCTTCAGGCATATTTCCCTCTGTCACCAGGTCCGATACTAAAATACGCCCACCTAGCTTTAAAACCCTGAAAGCTTCTTTATATGCTACTGATTTATCTGGAGTAAGGTTAATTACACAATTACTTATAATAACATCTACAGAACCGTCATCAATGGGTAAATTTTCTATTTCCCCCAGTTTAAATTCAACATTTTCATATTTACCTTCTTCAGCATTTTTAACGGCAGTTTCTACCATTTCTTCAGTCATATCTACTCCAATGACTTTACCCGATTCGCCGACCTTATTTGCTGCAAGAAAAACATCTATTCCCCCACCAGATCCAAGATCTAATACTGTTTCCCCTTCTTTAAGCTCTGCAAGTGCAGTAGGATTGCCGCATCCGAGTCCAAAAACAGCTTCTTCAGGTATACTTTTAATATCTTCTAAAGTATACCCTGCAGCTTTAGCCTTTTCAATTGTTAAATCAACTCCAGAGCAGCATGAACAAGAAGATTCTTCTTTCGTTGCTATTTTGGAGTATCTGCCCTTTACAAATTCCTTAATTTCTTTTTCGTCCATTATATGCACCATTTCCAAATAAGTTTAATTCTATATATCCAAATATATGGATATATTAAATATAAAATTACCGATTTTTCATATAAAAATGGTTCTAATTCAAACTTTATACGTAGTAAATTACAAAGCGTATAGTGTCTAATTCCACACAGGTGAAAAAATAAATGAAAATAGTAATAGTAGGTGCTGGAGCCGGCGGGCTTTCAACAGCCTCTAACATAAGAAAATACGATAAAAATGCGGAAATAACTGTAATTACCATGGAGAAACATATTGCTTATTCTCCTTGTGCTATCCCCTATGTTTTAGGTGGGGAAGTAAAGAATTTTAAGGATATCATTATGCATGAAGCAGAAGATTACCTTGAAAAGGACATAAAGATCATAACTCAAGCAGAAGTTTTTGATATAACAAGCAGTGAAAATAAAATAAAATACCGCTTTATAAATGAAAAAACAGAAGAATATGAATTATCATATGATTATCTCGTTATAGCGACTGGGGCAAGTTCATTCATTCCTCCAATTGAAGGTACTGATTTAAAGGGTGTTTTCAAGCTTAGAACCATTGAAGACGGTCTTAAAATCAATGAATGGGCTGAAAAAAGTCAGAACGTGGTAATTATAGGGGCAAGTCTAATAGGTGTAGAAGTATCATATGCACTTAGACAAAAGGGCCTTAATGTTACAATGACTGAGATGCTGCCCCAAATCATTCCAAGATCACTAGATTCAGATATGGCAACAATAGTTCAAGATTATCTCGAGAAACATGGCATAAAAGTGATTTTAGGACAGGGAATTGAAAAAATCACAGGCGATGGACATGTAGAAGGGGCTGTCTTTGAAGACAATGTTATAGATGCTGATCTAGTTATAATGGCTACTGGAGTCAGACCTAAAACAAAGTTAGCCGAAATGGCAGGGTGTGAACTTGGAAAATGGGCAATAATGGTCAATGAAAAAATGCAGACATCTATACCAAATATATATGCTGTTGGAGATTGTGTAGAAGTATTAGATGCAATAACCAGAGAAAGTACTCAATCCATGTTAGGAACAACTGCTGTAAGACAGGGAAAAATCGCTGCCAAAAATATCGCAGGAATAAATGCAGAATTTAAACCAGTACTAAATTCAAATGTTTCAAAGGTTGGAGAACTTGAATTTGGAGCTGTAGGACTAACAGTTGCATCAGCACGTCAAAACGGGATAGATGCAACATATGGTAAAATCAGAGCTCTTACCAAAGCGCGTTATTACCCCGGAGCAAAAAGGATTGATGTTAAAATTATAAATAACCTTAAAGGGAGAATTATTGGATGTCAGTTGATTGGGGAAGAAAGGGTTGCAGAAAGAGTAGATATAATGTCACTTGCTATAACAAAGGGCGTTACTTGCTCTGAACTTGCAATTACCGAATTTTCCTACGCACCGCCAGTTTCAATGGTTACAGATCCAATTATTCTGGCGGCAGAAGATGCTTGCAGTAAATTAAAATCAGTTAAGGAAGAACAGGATTAGTTCTCCTAAAACTTTTTTTATTTAAATTTTTAATTAAAAAATTAGAATTAACTTAATTATCCAATTAAGCTATTATTTGAATTATTCGCTTTCAGGCTCACTTTTAAAAGGAACCGCGAATTTTTTTTCAATTTCTTGTCTGTAAATCGTGTTCATTGAGCAGAAAGGTATAATTCTTCCATCTGGAACCGCATAATGGATTACACATCTTTTAACTCTATCCTGATCAAAATTCCATGGATCCATGAAGTGCATACATGCAATAAGCAGTGACTTTTTATGGAAAGCTCCAAGTGCAGAATAAGAACGTTCTTTAAACACTGAAGTCAATATTTTCTTTATATCAATTGATTCAGGTGCTTTTGACGTATCTATAGTTTTTGGAAGTCCAACTGTTGCCCTTGCTACAGTTTTAGCCTTGCCTGTTAGCCCTCCTTTTTCAATATCTTCAGCGCTTTTTGTTAAAAGGCCAAATAATTTGTCTACATCTATAAACTGTGTAACTGGGATAATCTCATTTCCATCGATGAAAATATAAGTGGCAGCACCACAGTGAGGGTGACATGTGAATGTAACCTGCTCTTTACCTTCTATAGCTGATACAAACTCAGAAATTGGGACAACCGAGGACGCAGGGTAAAAATCTTCTATTTTAATTTTAGATTCAGTCTGCTCCTCAACTAATTTCTCAAAATCAGGGATTGTTACACGCTGTTCTTCTACTTCATCTGCCGGCGTTCTGCCTGCAAATGAAACAGGCTGGAAGTTTACTCCCCTTATGATATCAAGGTTATTAATTGCAAATCTTATTATATCTCCTACTTGCTGGTCATTTATTCCTTTTATAAGTGTTGGGACTAAAACAATTCCTAAATCTACTTTTCTACAGTTTTCGATTGCTTCTAATTTAGTTGAAAGTAAATCTCTGTTTCTTATTTTGATATATGGTTCCTCTGTAATTCCATCGAATTGCAGGTAGACTGTGTTTAATCCCGCTTCTTTAAGCTCTTTTGCAAGGTTTGGATTCTTTGCAAGCTTTATACCATTTGTAGCTATCTGTGTATGTGTAAAACCTTCTTCTTTAGCAAGTTTAATTAGGTCAACTATGTCCTTCCTGACAGTCGGCTCTCCACCAGCATATTGTATTGCAGGAGCTGAAACCGGCTGATTATTTCTTAAATTCTGGAGCATGCCCCTTATCTCTTCATAAGTTGGCTCATAAAGACTTTTTGAGACCGCTGCATTTGCAAAACATACGGGACATCTCATATTACACCTGTTTGTAACATCGATAAGCCCAAGAATAGTGTGGCTTTCATGTTCCTGGCATAGTCCACAGTTTGAAGGACATTCACCATTTAAAGCAGTTTGAGGATTTTCGATTCCTTCACCTTTATGATCATACTCGGAGGCATTTTCATAAAGTTTATCACTACTCCAGTATGTATTTTCAAATTTTCCATGATCTACACATTCTTTTATTATCTTAACCCTGTCTTTATTCTCATAAACTTCAGCATCAATAATTTGAAGACATTCAGGACATAAACTCTTAGTCTTTTTTATAATCATTACTATACCTCCAACGCCCATTGGCTCTTAAAAATTAAAATTAAATATTATAACACATTGTATCCTCTTGAAGCGTGCTACATCCCCTTTTGCATTTCACCTCTTAAGCAGTATACAACTTCTGCATCATGTTCAATAACATATTTTACTATTTCCAAATCCATATTTCAAAAAATCTGCAAGATTAGCAACATTTTCATGCATTTTCTCCATTTTATAGTCTTCTTCTTCATTAAATATTTCATTAAAATTGAATGCCATATAATTCACTATTTTTACGATGAACTCCTCGGAAAATCTATTATTAAAATCTCCATCCTTAATAGCTTTTTTGATTTTTTCCTCAAGCCATGCTTCCTTATTTCTTTCAATGATGTTTTTCGCATATTCATAAATTCCAGTTCCTCTCTCTTTCCGGAACATTATACCAAGTTTAAAATATTTTGGAAACGCAACCGCAAACTCATAAGCTATCTGGGTCTGCAGCTTAAATCTTTCAAAGATGTCTTTCCCTTTAAAATCATCTATACGTTCTTTCATACGGTTATTTATGAATCTACACTCAGTTTTATGTGCTGATTTCAGCAAAAACATGTAAAGCTCCTGTTTATCTTGAAAGTGGTAATAAAAGGTACCTTTGCTGATACCTGCATTTTTGAGGATGATATTCAATGAAGCATTTTCATAATTTTTCGCTGTAAATTCATCTAAAGCTGCCTCAATAAGTTCATTTTTCCGTTTAAATGACTTTTGTTCCATTTAATTTATCCTCCATCAGGTAACCTATAAATGAAAGCAATATGTCCTTTAAATCTCCAATACATACACTCCCAATATACTAGTTTTAAGTGTATCGTAAATGTGATATATAAACCTGATGGTCTAGACCATATAGTCTACAGAATTAAAAGTGTTTAAAATAAAAATATTCTAATTTTAAGGAATCTCTTTAAATTTTATAAAAATTTAAATAGTATTCTCTCTTCAAACTTTTGAAACCTTTTTCAGATGTATTTTGTGACCATATCCTTTCTGTTCTTTACTGATCCGATACCTGTAACCTGTAGCCTCTTCAAGTGCCATTGCGGAAGTATTGGTATATGGGCATGTTGTTATTAAGACCCCCTGTTTTTCAAGCTGCTTGCATAATCCAAAGAAACGGCAGTTTTTTATTTCAAGTTCTGCTTCTCCGTCTTTAACACCGTATTCCATGTCTCTTGCAAATTTATGTTTAAGGAAGTATTCTTTTACAGATCCAAGAGCAGATTCACCATTTGTAAATTCAACGCCATCTTTTTTTAATTCATTGATAAATGCACGGCCTATTTCCCTGGTCACAGAGTAGGAACCCCTCCCAGATATAGTCCAGAGACCATGTGTTAAAGCTAATATCATTAAGGCCATTGGGCCTTCTCCTTCTGAACCTATCCTTTCATCTTCAAGAGGGAAGAACTGATCCTTTTCTATACCACATATCGGACAAACCCAGTCTGAAGGAAGATCTTTTAAATCAGTCCCTGCTTCAATCCCATTTTCAGGGTCTCCAATGCTTGAATCGTAAATATAACTGCATATATCACATTTAAACTTCATTTTATCACCAATTAACACTTTTTACCCAAACATTCTAAATCTTTAGAAAGTTTTTATGTATCACCAACATTTTGTTTGGTTTTACCCGAACTAGTTATATATTATATAAAATAATATATATAAAGATTGCTATTCCATCTAAAATCGTAATTAAAAGTAACTAAAAGTTAATACAGATAAAATTCATCTCTAAACCTGTATAGAGTTAAAAAAAGTCAATAAAAAATGTAGACCCTTGAAAATTGTATATTTTCAAGGGTGTGAAATGAGAACCTTAAACACTATCCTAAAATTGTTTTAATGTCTTCTTTTGGGTCTCCAATTGGTGTTATGTCGTAATTTTCGACCAGTACATTTAGAATATCTTCATTTACCCATGCAGGTATAATTGGGCCGAGGTAAATGCCTTTAATTCCAAGTGCAAGTAAGCTCCAGAGGATTGCAGCAGCTTTCTGTTCCATCCAGCTTAAAACAAATGTCAGAGGAAGTTCATTTATTGGAAGGCCGAATAATTCTGAAAGTGCAGCTACAATGTCGATTCCGACTATTGCATCGTTACATTGGCCAAGGTCTATTAATCTTGGAATTCCTTCGATATCGCCAAGCTGAAGGTCATTGAACCGGTATTTACCACATGCAAGTGTTAATACAACTGTGTCTTCAGGTAAGTTCTTCACAAATTCTCTGTAATAACTTGTTTTTGGCAGTGGGGAGTCACATCCTCCAACTACAAAGAATCTTCTTATTTTTCCAGCTTCTACAAGTTCTTTAATTTTTGGCGCAAGTGATAGAACTGTGGAAGCTCCGAATCCGGTTGTGAACACTTTTTCTCCAGGTTCATCTGGAAGTTCAGGTAAAGATTTTGCTTTTTCAATTACGGGGGTAAAATCGTAACCGTCAATATGTTGAACTCCAGGTAACTGTGCAACTCCTGATGTGAACATTCTTTCTTTGTATTCATCTGTTGGTATTAATACACAGTTTGATGTTCCAAGGATCGCGACAGGGTACTTTGAAAATGTTTTCCTCTGATCGAACCATGGTCCTCCAAGTTGCCCGACAAGATGGTCGAATTTTTTAAATTCAGGATATCCATGTGCAGGAAGAAGCTCCGAATGTGTGTAAACGTTAATTCCTGTTCCTTCTGTTTGTTTAAGCAGTTCATATAATGCTTTAAGGCTGTGACCTGTAGCAACGATACCGTGACCTTTTACAGTTCCAGTTTTTACTTCTGTTGGTTCAGGTTCGCCGTACTTTTCTATAAGAGCTTTCTTTAAAAGCTGCATTGTTTTTATGTTCATTTCCCCTGATTCAAGAGCAAGTTTTACAAATTCTCCTGTATCCTGGTTAACATTTGTTAGTGTGGAGTAAAATCCTCTTTCTAAAAATCCATCTACTTCTGGATCTGTATATCCTAATTCTCTTGCGTGGTAAAGATATGCAGATATTCCCTTAATTGAAAACAGTAAATTGTCTTGAAGTCTTGCAACTGTTGCTTCTTTTCCACAAACACCTTTTACTGTACAACCAGTCCCTCTAGCAGTTTGAGAGCACTGGTAACAAAACATATCTAAATTTTCTTTTACAGGTGGACAACTTCCACCTCCTGATGATTCAGAACTTTTCCTACCAAATAGTTCAAATTTCATGTTTTTCCTCCATCTTACTGTGTTCGTCTGCATACGAATGTTTCATTATCTACGAACAATGGCATATATATTTTTCGGTTTTGTTTCATGGTGCACGAACAAAGTATATAAAGAACACCAACATACTTGTAAACAAGAAAAGTTATCTTTTCAAAAAAAATATGATTACCAAAAAAGTTAATATTTAAACATATCATTTTATCTAGGACTAAATTAGAACTAGATGTAAACTTTAAAGAGAGGCTATTCTATGAAAGACACTGACCAGAAAAAATCTTACGATACCCAGATAGGATTATTTGCAACATCAAAGGGTATACGCGCCATAGATAGTCCTGTAAAATCTAAAATATTATCAATGCTTAGAGAAGGAGAATTAAGCTTTGACCAGATAGTAGCTTCATCTGGAAAAGCAAAATCCACTGTATCAGTACACCTTAAAAAGCTGGTAGATGATGGAATAATCAGTTCAAAGCCTGACCCTAAAGACGCGCGTAAAAAGATATTTTTTATAAACTCCGAATATATTGGCGAATTAGCGCGTGATAAAAAAATTGAAGACGATTTAGAGAGTTATGTCTCCAGTTACGTTTTAAGTGATGGAGATCCATTCGAATTTTTCAGACTGATGTTTAAGACCATACGCGTAGGTTTAATAAACCAGGGTATTAACATTGACCCCATACTTCATGATGCAGGAATCAAAGTAGGAAAAGCCCTATATGAAAGGGTAGCTGACCCTGAAATGAGCAAATTCCTCGGAAATATTGCCCAGTTCTGGGAAACCCATTATTTAGGTAATGTTGAAGTTAAAAATCTTGAACCTCTAATAATTAACGTCAGCGAATGCTATGAATGCAGACATCTACCTTATCTTGGAAGACCCGCATGTGCATTTGATGCAGGTATCTTAGAATCTCTTTTTTCATCCCATTACAACGATAAACGAGCGGTTACAGAAACAAAATGCTACGCTATGGGCGATAAATACTGCTGCTTTGTCATAGACGAAGCAGAACAAAAATAGAATATAAAAAAATTAATTTTATTATTTATAGAGAATTTCCAGGATTTTATCCAGGTTTTTAAAGTTTTCTATAACATAATCTGCGCCACAATCTCTTAATTCTTTAACACTGTACATTCCAGTAGCTACTGCTATAATTTTAAGATTGTATGCTTGAGCTGCTTCTACATCACGAGGAGTGTCTCCTACAACAAATATTTTATCCCCTTTAAATCCACGCTGGTTTTTTGCAATGCTTAAAGCTTTTTTAACCATTAAAGAACGGTCCGCATTGTCGCTTCCAAAACCTCCAAATGAGAAATAACTATCCAGACCTGCCCTTCCCAGTTTAGCATAAGCTATAGGTTCTAAATTTCCAGTTACTAATCCCAAGAGTACATTTTTGCGCTTAAGCTCCTCTAAAAGTTCGATAGTTCCATCAAATACATGTATATCTTCATACTGCACATTTTTCAGGTAGTAATCAGTCATAAAATCCAAACAGTTCTGGAAATCTTTCTGGATTTCCTCTGTAGTTAATCCACCTAATGTTAATATTTCACGCAAAATTAGTTTATCGCTTTTACCTGCAGCATTTACACTGTGCACATAGTCTTCCATGCCGTAAAATTTCTTGACTGCTTCTATATATGCTTGATAATGGGATTTAG
>JAEYQZ010000068.1 GCA_023409695.1 Methanobacteriota archaeon
CCATCTGCTTTTACATTCACATTCAAACTCTTCAGGAATGGTCTGATTAAGATTAGATTCTATTATCAAACTTTTGAATTTTTTATTGCACTTTTTACAGTTAAAAGGCCCTCTGCGTGTTCCAAAACCGGAAGTATCCATTATCACGGGAATTTTAACCGAACTTCTAACTCTTTTTATGATTTCAAGCACGCTCCAAATCCATGGGGGCTGGTATGAACCTCTTCGCCATAGGAGCTCCATGAGAGTTCCTTTATGAATGGTTGCAGGACAGAATGATATTCTATCGACACCAACTTTTTCTGCATATTGTGCGGAGGCAACAGCATCTTCAATGGCTTCTTTTTCAGACGTTAAAATTGGTTTAACAAAAAGATAAGCTTTGGATGTAACTTTATAATCATTTTTCATATTTTTAATGACATTAATAGCTCTTTCGAAGTCTTCATTTGAAAATCCTTTATTTATCCTGTATTTTTTTATGTAATCACTGCTGCTTTCAAGCCCAATACTTACCTCAAATATTTTATCGGGTAGGAGAGTGCAACATTCCCTCATAACTTTTTCAGTTACATACTCTGGACGAGATTCAACAATAACTTCTTCAACATTCTCTTCATTGTTCAGGATTTTGAGAATTTCATCACGTGCATCTTTAGGCAGTTCATCTTCATTCAGGAAACTTCCAGATACAAAGATTTTAACAGCCGTTTTTGGCTTTATTTCATGTCTTTCCATAAGATTTTTGAATATTTGAACTGATTCATCTGAAGAAACCTCTTCCAGAGGTGAATCTGCGATGTAACTGCACATTGTGCATCCTCCAGATTCTGAAAGTGCATGGGCACATCCTGGAGTTGGTATAATTATAAAAACAGCATTTCCTTTTCCAGAGTAAAGCAAGTCTTCTGAGGTCCAGGTTACTGCAAGATCAGAAGGGGATTGTTTATCCATTCTTTTAATGGCATTTTTTCTGATGTCTGACATTAAGTTTTGAATTTCCATAATTTTCACGGGTTGTAGTGTTTTTGATCAACCTTTTTTCTAAAAAGCCGTCGAAAAATCATAGATTTTTCGGGCATTCAAAAATTCTTTAAATTTTTGAAAGGTTGGTTTTAAATTTCCATAATTTTCACGGGTTGTAGTGTGTTTTTGATTTGAGAATATTTTTGATAATTTCAATTTTAGTAACTTATCATAAAATAAATAGGTACTATTAATTTGTTGTACTTGAATTAAATATGTTGAAGTAGGGTATTAATTTGTTGAAAAAATAGCACTTTTAAAATAGTTTTCATTGACTTAAAAATAAAATGTCTCAAACACGATGTGTGTTTGAGTAAAATAAGTTTGGAGAATTTAGAATGAGCTAATTACTTCTCCAAGTAATTTTATGGATTTTTCTTTGTCAGGACCAATTGGGGAACCAGCTACATACTGGGTTACGCCCATGTCTCCGAGAGCTTCGATTTTTGGTACGAAGTCATCAGGAGTTCCGACAACAGAGAATGCGTCCATTAATGCATCATCTACAGCTCCGATTGCTCCTCCGAAGTCTCCTTTACCTAAGAATTCTCCGAATTTAGCACCGGTGTCGGTAGGTAAGCCGTGTCTTTCGAATACTGGTGGTGGTGAACCAGCAGCAATGAAAGCAACAACGATTTTTGCTGCGCCTGTAGCTTTACCTTTATCATCGTCTATGGAACAGCAAGTGTATGCTGCTACATCTACGTCGCTTATACTTTTACCGCCTGCTTCTGCTCCTTCTTTTATGAGAGGAACTGCAGCTTCAAAGTCTTTTGGGTTTGATGCGTTAATTAATGCACCGTCAGATACTTCACCCGCGGTTTTGAGCATCATAGGACCTTGTGCACCCATGTAAATAGGGACTTTTTCCTGGACTGCTTTTGTACCCATTAAGCTTGCACCGCTTTCTGTTTTTCCGCCTGAAAGGAGAGTTTCCATCATGGTGATTGCATTTTTAATTGTGCTGACAGGTTTTGTCCATTCAATTCCTAATGCGTCGAAGGTTGCTTTGTCACCAGGACCAATACCTAATGTAGCCCTTCCGTTTGATAATTCATCTAAGGTTGCAACAGCAGATGCTGTTATTGCTGGGCTTCTTACGTAGGGGTTAGTTACACCTGGACCCATTTTTATAGTTTCAGTTCCGTCGGCAATTAATGCCAGGGTTTCGTATACGTTCTTGTTGTTGTAGTGGTCTGTAATCCACGCGTATTCAAAACCTACATCTTCAGCTAATTTGACTAATTTAACTATTTTGTCTATAGGTTCATTTGGAACAAATTCAATACCAAACTTCATAGTTTATCACCGCATTTAAATCTATCCGAACTATAAAAATACTTTGTGTTTTTAATTGCAACCGAAAGGTTTAAATAGTGGATTTAAAACCATGTTAGCAGATTTATTTGGAAATACACTATATATAGTATCTATTATTTAAAAGTAGGGGTAATTCTATGTAATATGAATGTATTTATGGCTAATTTTTGCCATCATGGCTTAAAAATGTCTAATTAAGTGAAGTAAGATTTTCAGTTATTATCTTATAAGTTTAAAGTCATAACTTGCGAATTTAATTTAGATATATTGTTATTTATAGAATTTTTAACTCAATGTAAAAAATATATATAATGATAATTCATAAATTAAAGTGTCACAACAAATTTGATAAAATTAACACATTTTGTGCAGTATTTTCTAATATGTTTGTAAATCTACAGGTTGTGGCTATAGTATGCGCTGGTTTGAATTGTTTCGAACCTTGTGCAAGAAATTCTAATATACTTGTATAACTACAAGTGTTTAGTATTATACGTGCCATGATTTAAGGCGTCGGTTGGAGTGTGATAATATCACTCTGTGAAGACTGGTTTTTTCCGATTGTGGCTATATTATATGAGGACTCAAAAAACGTTGCAAGAAATTGTGAAATGTTTGAGTTTGATGTTGGTTTGGTAGATTTGTGGTGATTTTTGGTTGCTACTAGAAATGTACCCCCTTTTCAATTTAAGTTGAATAAGGTTTTTTTATTATTGTTTACTTCCGAAATGCAAATATACTCTG
>JAEYQZ010000080.1 GCA_023409695.1 Methanobacteriota archaeon
CAATGAACTTTTTTGTGCAGGATTTCGTTAAAAATGCCGTTAAAGGTATGACAAAATCCCTCAAAACTGAAGAATTCGGAGTAGTTGAAGGCAAGAAGATTGAATTGTTAATAAGGGATAAAGATTAGTTTAATGTACTATTTTTGAAGTATTTAAAAATTCATTAAAAAAATAAAGGAAGATGTAACATTATCTTCCTGTTTTAAATTGTAAAGTGTAGCTACCTGCATTGTTACCTGAGTAGTCTTTTACTGCAGAAGATGGCATGTAGACCCTATACCAACTGTAACTGAGTCTATTACTGGTTGTATTGATATAAAGCGTGTTTCCTGAGATCCATTTGGTAATTGAAACTATTTTTCCAGTACTGAGATTCTTCACGTAAATTTTAGACCAGTTAGTACTACTTTTAATGTTTTCACTGAGTTTAATAGCAAATGTTGCTGTTCTTGAGACACCTGTAGCACCATTTTTAGGGGAAGTGGAAACTACTTTTGGTGTCACTTTATCGATGGTGTACTTTTCAGTGTAAACTGGAGATAGATTACCCGCAGTATCAATTGATATAAACCTCAAAGTGGTTGTAGCGGATATTGTAATCGGTCCAGTGTACAGAGTACTCTTTGATGTAGGCACCGTACCATTTAACGTATAATATATCTTTCCAGGCTCATTCATTGATAAAGTTATAATTTTATTAGTATTGTACAATCCCCCTTTGATATTAGCACTTGCTACAGGTGGCTTGGTGTCTATTGTGAAGTACTCTATATAATCATCTGATAAATTCCCTGCAGGATCTATTGCAAAATAGGTGATTTTTGTTTTTCCATCAGTTAATTTAATCGGACTAGTGTACATATGTGAGGTTTTCCAATCATCAAATGTGTAGTAAATATCTGCATTTTCATCATCAGACCCCAATATAAGAGTTATATTATGATTGTATAATCCTCCTTCAGTATCCGCCCACACATCTGGAGCTGTTATATCAATTGTATATAACTCAGTGTATATATCAGAAAGATTTCCTGCAGCATCCACTGCCACATATTTCAAAACAGTGTGCCCTTCATCACTTATTTCGATTGTATCCGTATATAATTGGCCGTATATCGACGGATCACTTCCATCTAACGTGTAATATATATCAGCATCTTCGTCAGAATTCAATGTTACACTAATTACATCTGAGTATATTCCTCCTTCAGGATCGGCCCATAATTCAGGTGCTGTCGTATCAACGGTATACGTTTCTGTGTAAATATCAGACCAGTTTCCAGATTCATCAACTGCTGCATATTTTAGTTCTGTTGTTCCTTCCGCACCTATTGCAATTGAACCCGTGTACAATTGGCCGTATATTTTTGGATCAGTTCCGTTTAATGTGTAGTAAATCTTTGCTTTTTCATCATTAGACTCTAAACTTACATTTACTGTATGGTTATATAACCCTCCTTCAGTGTTATCCCAAACTTCAGGTGGAAGATCAATTGTATAGGTTTCTAACAATGCATTTGCCCAGTTTCCAGATTCGTCAACCGCCCTATAGGTTAGTTCAGTTGTTCCTTCAGAATCAATTGTAATAGGGCTGCTGTATAACTGCTCATCGCCACCATTTATCCTATAATAAATATCTGCATTCTCATCATCTGATTCTAAAGTGACAGTTACTCCAGTATTGTATACTCCACCCTTATGATCTACCCATACTTTTGGAGCTGTAGTATCGATTGTATATGTTTCTGTGTAAATGTCTGACCAGTTTCCTGCACCATCTGTAGCTATAAATTTCAATATAGTTGTTCCCTGGCTGCTTATAGAAATTGAACCTGCATATTTATTACTTGTTTCTGTTGGATCGCTTCCATCCGTTGTGTAGTATATTACCGAACCTTCTTTATCCGCCGTAATATTTACGACTTTAGCTTGATTGTACGATCCACTCTTTACATCAGCACTAGCTTTTAATTTCACATCCATCTGGTTGTTTACTAGGTTATCTGATGAATTTGGATCGTATTCTGTACCTGATACTGTGGCTGTACTTAAGAATGATCCTACTTTTTGAGCTTTTACAGTAATTTGAGCAAATACATCGTTTCCTGTTGAAATATTACCGATATCCCAAATACCAGTAAGTGGATCATAAGTACCTTGAGAAGTTTCTGCAGAAACGAAATCAAAGCCATCTGGTATTTCATCAACTATTTTAACACCTGTTGCATTGTTTGGACCGTTATTTACCACATGGATTGTATAAATGACATTCTGCAGATAGTTGATTTCGTTATTTATAACCTTTTTAACGTTTAGATCTGCAGCTGAAGGTACTGTAAGAGTTACACTGGATGCATCGTTTCCCGTATTTGTGTCATATTCATTTTGAGCTGTTTTTATGGCAGTGCCTGTCAATTCAGTATTTGAAGCTACGATTTTCCCTATAACTGTAAGTGTTGCGGTAGTATCTTTTGCGAGTGTTCCAATATCCCATACTCCAGAACTGTAAGTACCCTGATTTGTGGATGAGGAAACTATCTGTATTCCTTCAGGAAGAATATCTGTAATTTTAACACCTGATGCTATATTTGGGCCGTTATTTGTCACATTAATGGTAAACTTAACATTTTGCAGGTATTTAGGTGTTGCATTGTCAACTGTCTTTTTAACCTTTATATCTGCAGCAGCAGGTACTGTAATAGAAGTACTTGATGAATCATCATTACTATCCATATCATACTCAGTTACAGATGTTTTTTGAGCTGCGTTGACGATTACGCCTGTTTTTGTGACATTTCCAGTTATATTTAAAAATTTAGATTCGCCGCTTGCAAGGTCACCGATATTCCAGATTCCAGTTAAATAATTATAGAAGCCTCCAGAAGTATCTGAAACATATTGAATACCTGCTGGGAGTAAATCAGTTATCTGAAGCCCAGTTGCATCATCTGGACCGTTATTTACCACCTTAACTGTGTAAATAATATTTTGAGAATATTTAGGTGTTGCATTGTTAACAGTCGTTGTAACAGCGATATTTGCAGCTTTTGGTATGTTCAAAGTTAAACCGGATTCATCATTTCCAAGATCTGGATCGAATTCATTTAATTCGGTTTTAGCAGCATTACTGATTATACTGGTATTTGATACGTTGATAATCCCTGTTATTTTAAGGAAAGCTGAAGCGCCTGAACTCAGGTTTCCAATAGTCCATACCCCATTAGAATAAGATGTCCCCTCTGAAGGAGTTATAATTACATTTGATATCCCTGGCGGCACTACATATTCTATTGTTAATTCTGATGCATCATCCGGACCATTATTTTTAGCAGTTACAACAAACAGGACGGTTTGTTTATATTTAGGATTTTTGTCATCTGCCGAAATTGTAACATTTATATCTGCAGTTCCCTTAAGGTCATCTGTAAATTTAGATATGAATATATCTCCCATACCATTATAAGATGTGTCATAAGACCCTAAACTTGTTGGAAAATTGGTTGAGGCTGTAAGTCCTGTGATAAAAATATTCCCAAATGGGCCTATGGCCATAGAGTATGCAATATCTCCATTATTTCCCCCAAGATAGGTAGATGCAAGAAGCTGACTCAAATTACTGTTCAACTTTGAAACAACCACATCACCGGGTATACTACGACTGTACTGATCCCCATCACCATTAAACGATTTATCATAAGCTCCAGGAGTAGTTGGGAAATTAGTTGAAGATGTACTCCCTAAAACAAAAATATTTCCTGAAGAATCTATTTTTAAGTCATATGAACAATCGTAATCACTTCCTCCAAGATAGGTAGATGCTAATATCTGCGTAAGGTCACTGTTAAATTTTGAAATAAATATATCAGCTATTCCCCCATTATAAGATGCATCATAAGCTCCAGATGTTACAGGAAAAGTATTTGAAGTTGTATATCCTGCAAGAAAAACATTTCCAGCTAAGGTATTAAGAGTAAGGGCCATATTTCCAGGAGCTGTGCCAATAAAAGTGGAAGCTAATAATCCAGAAAGGTTGTTATCCAATTTTGAAAGGAATATGTCGTAATTATCTCCACTGTTATAGGAAGTGTCATATGCCCCTGCAGTTACTGGGAAATTTGTTGAGTTAGTAGTCCCTGCAATTAACACCCTTCCTAATGAATCAACAGCTATTTCCTCCGGAATATCAGCATTTGTTCCACCGAGAAATGTTGATGCAATAATCTCCAGATTATTATTTAATTTTAATACATAAACATCAGATCCACCATTATATGACTCATCATAGGACCCCGGAGTTGCTATAAGATCAGCTGAATTTGCATTTCCAACAGCGAATACATTCCCTGAAGAATCAAGTGCCATATCATATATATAGCAGTCTCCAATGTTTGCAGATCCAAGAATCGCTGAAAGGTCGTTGTTTAATTTTAAAACAGATGAATTCCGTGTACCTGCTATAATAGTATCCTTTGCAATGAACACATTTCCAGATGGATCGATTACAAATGAAGAAATCCAATCCTCATATGCACCCCCAATAAATGTAGATGACAGAAGCTGTGTAAGGTCACTGTTAAATTTTGAAATAAATATATCATCACCACCATTATATGAAGCATCATAAGCCCCAGAGGTAAATGGGAAATCAGCAGAGGTAGTGACTCCCGCAACAAATATATTTCCAGATGAATCTGTTCCAATAAAAGGTGTTTGTTCAGAATTACTTCCGCCCAGATAAGTAGACGCTAAAAGAGGATCTATAATTAGATTACATGATTTATTGTAATTTCCGACCTTAAATCCATAGTAACTGCCGTTTACAAAATAACTAACACTTACATTGACTCTTTTCCCGTTAATTATCTGATATGCAATTGGTGAGGTCATTTTTAAAATACCGTCGCCAGTTACTATCTCAAGTTCACCTTTTTTATTGATTTTAAGGCTGCTTGCCCCTTCAATCAAAAATCTTATATCATTTGGATTTCCATCTGGTTTAACCCTGAATATTTTTTCAAAGTTTTTACCGTAAGCCTTGAGAGTTAAATCAATATTTTTGTATAAATTAGCATAGTAAAGCTGATTATAGGTTGAAATATTTTTTTTCCATTTAGTGCTATCGTTTCCTTTAAAATAATTGACTACTGTTTTTGATTTATCTGTTCCTTTCACACTGACATTACTAGAGCCAATAAAGTGTTCCTTGACTACATGGCTGTTATTTTTAAGATGTATATAAGTTATACCATCATATGTAATGTAAGCGTTCCCAGAAATCGTTGTGACGTAATATTTTACATTATTATCATTTAACTGTCCCTTATTTTCAACGAAAGGTACCTGTACGTTGCCTAATTTAGACGTTGCATTTGAGTTAATTGCAGATTGACTCGAATTCGTACTTGTCGCTGCCGCTGTCCCGCAAAATAAGAGTGTGACAATGAAAATAATAGTTAATATAAATAACTGCCTTTGAATTCTATCCCCTCCCAAATATAGAATATTAACTTAATTTTTCGTATTTATTTAGGTAGATATTATACTTTGTTATTAAAGCTAAATTGAAAGATTTATCAATTAATAAGGATAGTTTAAAAGATTTAATTTATACAAAATGAGCTTATAATTTATTTTATATCAAAAAAGAACTTAATAGTCGCTGCATTATAATATTATAAATTTATTATAACACAGGTAGGTTAATAAGTTGGTAAAATAAGGTTTACTGAGTTGAAAAATACTATATAATAATTTATTTAATTAACAACTTCGTATTCCAGTAATTTTAACATTATGACTTAGATTAATTCTTAAAAAGAATAAAAAAGAGATTTAAGTATATTTACTTGCTTTCATCAATTTTTATTTTTGGTATGCATACCATAGCATCATATTTTCCAGAACACAGCTCAATACAGGTACCGCATTTAATACATTTTTCCTGGTCAATTACATGAGTTTCTTTCTTTTCACCACTGATAGCATCTACAGGACATGATTTAAAGCATAATCTGCAGCCGTTGCATTCTTCAGTTATTATATGGTAAGAGATGAATTCCTTACATGCAAGAGCAGGGCAGAGATTATCATTGATATGTGCATCATACTCGTCTTCAAAGAATTTCAGCGTTGTAAGCACCGGATTTGGTGTATTTTGACCTAAACCACACAGCGAACCTGCTTTAATCCCTCCTGCAAGGTCTTTAAGTAGCTGTATATCTTCAGGTTTACCTTTTCCTTCAGTTATATCAGTCAATATATCCAGCATCTGTTTTGCACCTAATCTACATGGTACACATTTACCGCAGGACTCTTTCTGGGAAAAATGAAGGAAATAACGAGAAACTTCAACCATACATGTGCTTTCGTCCATTATAACAAGGCCGCCAGAGCCCATTATCGCGCCTGCCATGGTAAGAGAATCATAGTCTATTGGAGTGTCTATAAAGTTTTCAGGAAGACATCCACCTGAAGGGCCTCCAATTTGTACTGCTTTAAACTTTCTGCCCTTTGGAATACCCCCACCAATATCAAAAATTACTTCTCTTAAGGTTGTTCCAAGCGGAACTTCAATTAAACCAGGTCTTTCAATTTCAC
This sequence comes from Methanobacteriota archaeon, assembly GCA_023409695.1. Classification (GTDB taxonomy): domain Archaea; phylum Methanobacteriota; class Methanobacteria; order Methanobacteriales; family Methanobacteriaceae; genus Methanobacterium_D. Next base: position 6,598 of record JAEYQZ010000080.1, read on the forward strand.
CCACAAGAGAGAACGTTTTTGTCCCTTTACTTGATTCAGTTCCCAATTCTGCGAACTTATCCGGATTCTTCTGCATTATAAGTGCTACACTTGCAAGGGTTTCCACATTGTTTATAACAGTTGGTTTGCCAAACAAACCAGAAGTTGTTGGAAATGGAGGACGCGTACGTGGAGTTCCTCTTTTTCCCTCGACTGATGCTATCAATGCAGTTTCTTCACCACATACAAACGCACCGGCACCTTCTTTTATTTCTATATCAAAATCAAATCCAGAATCACAGATATTTTCCCCTAAAAATCCGTATTCTCTCATCTGTTTTATGGCATGCTTTAAATGGTCCAGTGCAAGAGGATATTCGGCCCTGCAGTATATGTATGCTTTTTTTGCGCCGATAACATATCCCGCTATAAGTATTCCTTCCAAAACAGAATGAGGATCACTTTCAAGGAGAGATCTGTTCATGAACGCCCCAGGATCTCCTTCATCAGCGTTGCATATTAAATACCTGGTTTCTCCACCGGAATCACGGCAGAACTGCCATTTCATCCATGTAGGAAATCCTGCTCCACCTCTTCCCCTGAGTCCAGATTCTTTTATTTTTTCTATAATTTCACCTGGAGCCATTTTAATGGCATCCATAAATCCGCCATATCCATCATTTGCAATGTAGTGGTTGATATTCTTGGGATCTATAATACCACAGTTACGTAAAATTCGCCGAACCTGAGGTTTTAAAACTTCTGTATCAAAAAATAGAGGTATATCCTCAATTTTTCCTTCCCCAATAGTTCCAAGAGCATATTCTGGCAAAGGATCGCCTTCTACAAGGTAAGATTTGATGATTTTTTGCGCGGTCTTTTTTGTTATGTTTCCATAAAAAATTCCAGGCTTTCCCTGCTTAAAAATCGTTATTATTGGTTCTGCGTAGCACAACCCAATACAGCCCACTTCAATGATCTCTGCATTTATATCATTTTTCTCCAATTCCTCCTGAATTACAGATTTTACAAGAGCTGCACCTGCTGATTTCCCGCATGTGGCAGAACCTATGAGTATCAATGGGTCTTCGCTTTTATAAAGCGATTCGTATTCCCTTTTTGCAGTTTTAACTATTTTATCGAAATTCATTGATTTCCCTTTTTAAAGTTTTAATCTAATTACTCGCTTTTTCTTTATTTTTTTTCCTTTTAAAAAGCCTTTTAACATTTTTTAAAGATATATGGGACTCAACTTCATCATTGACCATAGCACATGGTGCTAAAGCGCAGCATCCAAGGCACCCTACAGATTCAAGAGAATACTCTAAATCGAGAGTTACCTCTCCTTCTTTAATACCCAAATGCCTTTCAATTCCCCCCAATATTTGTGGTGCGCCCTGTACATGGCATGCAGTCCCTGTACAAACCATTATATGTTTTTTACCAATAGGAGTAAATCTAAACTGAGAATAAAATGTTGCAACTCCATATATTTCGCTTTCAGGCATTTTCAGAAAGTTTGAAAGTTCTATTATTATATTTTCAGGCAAATATCCATAATTAGACTGAATATCCTGCAAAATAGGGATTAACTCTGATTTTTTGCCGTTGTAACTTGATAAAATTTTGTTTAATCTGTCTTCCATTCTTTTCCACCGATTTACCAGTTTACATTGGTTAAATGTATTAGTTTAATATGATTTATCGAATCTTCTAAAAAGAGTAATGATATAAAAATATACATTTTTTCTATTTATAGTATTTCATCTCAATTATTTGAAGTTTTTTTTGAAAATTTTTTACCTGTAATTGTAGAGTGGGAATCAGTAATAAATATATCGAATTAAAATCATACTATAAACAGGTAATATAAAAAGAAATGGAGATAATAACCATGGCAGATGAACTTCCAGATCATTATGTAAGTATAAGAGAAAGATATAAAGAATTTGGGAATGCATTAAGCAATTTAGGTAAAATAACAGATCAATCAGGTCCTGTAGATCATAAAAATTCACATTTAATTCAACTTGCGGCATCAGCCGCCATAAGATCAGAAGGTGCAGTACACAGCCACGCGAGAAGAGCTCTCGATCTTGGAGCCTCTCCGGAAGAGCTGTATCACTCATTAATTATTGTTACAAGTACCATAGGCTTTCCAAATGTAGCAGCAGCCATCTCATGGGTAGATGACATTGTAATGGAAAAATAACTAAATTTTTAAATTTTTTATTAACACATTTTACCTTATTTTCTATTTTGCGTCAAATTTTAATATAGGATAGATTAAGATTACTTTTTATAGAAAAGTGTGACTCATTAAATTATAACTGAATAAAATTCAATAATCAGTATCTTCAATCAGAAATTTCATACATGATTTAATATTTCACGCTGAACGAGGTAATTCCATGGCAGAAATGTTTAAAAGGATAAATGCTACACGTGTTGATGAAAAAATTTCTCAGGTAGATGAAAAAATTGTCAATGATGAACAGGTGAAAATCATCATAAATGACACTGTTTCTAGAAGTTTCTCTATAAGTCCCAATTCTTTAAAGGAATTTGCAGTGGGATATCTACTTGGAGAAGGATTAGCTGTATCTGTAGACAATATAACTGAAATAAAAGTTGAAGATTATACCATCAATGTAACTGTTGATCTTGCTGATTTTGATATTAGAAAAGAACTGATTGTGGGTTCTGACTGCTTTGGAGGATGGAGAACTAAAATTGAATATATAAATGAAGTAAAATCAGATTACACTATTTCCAAAGAGGACATATTTGAAGGATTTAAAAAATTAAAAGAAGAAGCTCGTGTATGGCAAGAAACAGGCGGTACTCACATAGCAGGTTTAGTAAATAAAGATACTGACGAATTTATAGGCATAGAAGATGTGAGCCGCCATGTTGCTGTGGATAAAGTTATAGGTGCCAGTGCACTTAAAAAAATAGATTTTTCAAGGAGTTTCCTTGTATACAGTGGGAGAATGCCTGCAGACATGTTAATAAAAGTTGCAAGGATTGGAATCCCAATTTTAACATCTAATGCAGCCCCTACTTCTTCAGGTTATTCAGTTGCCCAAAAAGCAGGAATAACATTAGCTGGATTTGTAAGGGGAGAACGGTTTAATATATATACCCATCCCTACCGGATTTTAATTTAAAGTTGATATAGCGCTATTTAAGCGTTATACCGCAGAATGTCCTACTGGATAAATATATATGGTATTTTCATTATCTGGAAGGCCAAGAATTGTATGGACCTGGTCGTCTTTAAATGAACCTAAGGCCACTGTCACCAGATCTCTGGCTTCAGCTTCCAGATAAATATTTTCTCCAGCATGTCCTGCTTCTAAATTCACAAAACGAGTACAAAGTGTTTCGTCTTTGTATTTGGCCACCATTTTATTGTAATCTCCCGTAATTACAATATCTACTGGAGCTTCTTTTACCCATGCCTGTCCATTTGCAGCCTGGGATAAATCTGAACGCGCATCACTTTCTGATGTCTTTTCCAGTGTGTTGTTATACGGATTATAGTGGTATATCCCTTCACCTAACCCATTTACTCCATCTTTACCTACGATAATATATACTTCAAGTGGGTAGACCTGTCCACCGGAGGGCACCGATCTTAAGTTGTTAGCTTTATCTGTGATTCCCTGTGCAGCCCACATAAGCTGTGAAACGTCTTGTAAAGTTATAGATTGGTTAGTGTAGTGTCTCACAGAACGTCTGTTTTGTATAGCTTGCTCTACAGACATGTTACCCTCAAGTATAGGGCTTGGAAGATTTACTGTGCTGATAACTGTCCTCTGGCCGTTACTGGTTGTTGTGGATTGAGGCCAGACCAGATAAGCAATTGTTATACCAAGTAGAATAATTAGAATAATTAGAATGATTTTTCCTTTTCTGGACATAACTAGTATTCTCCGTCCATTTTACATATATAGTTTAACATGGTCATTATCTTTAATATATAAAAATTAATTACCCTGCTTAAAACCATTATATCTTCTTCTAATAAAAATAATCAATACCAAATGCATTAAAACCGCTGCTAATACAGATAATAACGTAACTAATAGCGGCACACTTATTGAAGCATAAAATATCCCTAATGCACATATTCCTATTGGAATTCCCAGTACAAGACTGACCGCAAGACCCGGATTATACTCTTTTTTAATAAATGCTGCAACTACATGGGTTAAACTGTTTATAACTGCAAAATAAGGGATCCATAATCCAAAAAATAAGTTTAAATAGGATAAACTGGCAAATACTGGCATTAAAATCCATATAATTGGTATATTTACCCAAAATACACTTACATCATTTAAAGGGTAATCTATGCTATCTGCTTTGAAAACTCTCTGGTTAACGTAGTTTTTGAAACCACCAGGCCATGCGTGTTCTTCAAATTGATGCAGTAGATAAACAGGTATCTGGATGAAAATAAAGAACAAAACAATATTACTGGTTCCAACAACTGAAAAAATTACCAAAGTAGTTATTAAAGACAAAATAAGACATAATTTAGCCCAATTTTCGTATAACCACCTAGTTACCATGCATATCCTCTTTTTAAAAGAATGATTGTTTTCAGATGGAAGATTATTCCAGAACTGTATGCCTAGCCTTCAAATCTTCCCTGTCAAACTTTTTTTAAGAAAAAAGCCATCGAAAAATCTTCGATTTTTCGGGGTGCCGAAAATCCTATAGATTTTCGAGCATTTGATCAAAAAAACATCATCTCTCCTTCAAAAAATCACTCCAAAACAGTGTGCCTCGCCTTCAAATCTTCCTCTGTTTTTCCCATTTTATGCATAAGCTCAGCTATGACTCCCTCAAGGAATATAAAGGTTGATACCTCAAATAAGGTCCCAAGCGGAGACAGTGGCTGATGTCTTCCATTTATTTGGCGTTTAATGTAATCTTTTTCGCTATCAATTTTAGTTCTGCCTTTAATTGTCACTATCAAATCAGAAAGATTTCCAAGAGTTGAATCTTCGTAAGATGTTACCGCAATTATTTTTGCCCCTCTTTTTCTACTTATTTTAGCTGTGCTTATAATAAAACTGGTCTCTCCCGACCCGGAGATTGCAAGTAAACAGTCATCAGCATATATAGCAGGAGTTATGGTTTCCCCTACCACATACACGCTTATTCCAAGATGCATTAACCTCATAGCAAATGCCCTTGCAACCAGTCCAGATCTTCCAAGACCTATTATAAAAACATTATTTGCATTAACTAACATGTCAAGCATTCTTTCAATGCTTTCACTGTCAATTTCGGATGATACGCCCTTAATATTGTCCACTATTTCATCTATAGCCTCATTTAAAATCATTTTTTCACCGGTTGCAGAATCTATATTTCTATATTTTTTCTTAGTATATTTACCTATAAATATTGATTTGATTATATCATTCTAATAATAGCAAGACTGAAAGTACAGTCATACTTTTTAATAATTAAATCGTGGTCAAAATGAAATACCATCCGAAAGTAAGCCTTATAATAGAGGGATATACCTTCAGTTATAAGCTTTTTGAAGCGCTTGAATGTGTATCAAAGACATATTCCCAGCGAAAAGCTGCTCAAGAACTAGGAATATCCCATGCAGTGCTGAATCGCCGCATTAAGGAAGCTGAAGAAAAGCTTGGTTTTAAGCTTCTCGCTGCAACTGGCGCAGGTTCTGAATTAACAGGTGCTGCAAAAGAAATTTTTCAAAGGTACGAAAAGTACACAAACATGCTTAAAGATCGAGAAAAACTCATTATTTGTGGAGGATATGCTTCTTCAAGACTTATGGAAACTCTATCCTCAAAATATGGTTTAAATGCTGCAGTATACAGAACAAGCGATGAAAATGCAATTCATCTCGCTAATCTAGATATGGTAGATATTTTAACACTTGATGACCCTGTGCACGCATTTATACAAAATCTAGATTTTGTACCAATTGCATATGACCACCTGGTCCTTGTATCCGGTGCAAAAACGCATCATGATATCAATGAGTTAAATGGTAAAAATTTTGTTGAAATTATTGACTCGCCCCAAAGGTTAGCATGGAACACGCTGGATGACAATAAAATTCAGTATAAATTAGCAAAAGAATTTAAATTACCCTACGATGCCCTGAGATTTGTTCAAAAAAATCCGGAATTTTATACATTTATAAGCAGCAGCCTGTGGAATGGTTCAGATATTATAAAAAATGACACGCGACACATCATAAGCTGTGTTATATATAATAAAGAAGATGAAAGAATAAATGACTTTTTAAATTTCATTTTAACTTTTAAGGGGCAGAAGTTGGTTGAAGAGTGCGGATTTGAAAGTGTAAGATAAGTAGTTTACATGGTAATATAAATGGTTTTATATATACCAAATGAATGAATAAAGGAACGTTTAACTAGATGTTTGAAGAGTGGTTAGTATGGGTATCTTAAAGAAAAAAATCAACAAGTACAACAAATATGTTATTGAGATTGAAAGCGAAGAACTTGAAGCGAACAATCTTAAAAACATTGAAGATGTTATCATAGTCAGCAAAGGGGATTTTGAGAGCGAATTACATAAATCTAAGGAATTAGCAGCGAAATTGGAATCTAAGGAATTAGAAATTAAATTAAAAGGTCTTAAAGTCCAGGAAAGAGACATAGAAATCCAAAGAGCAAAATCAGAAATAGAAGAACTTAAAGAAACCTATAACTCTGAAATGACTACACTTAAAAATGATTATACACTCAAATCAGACGAATTATCTCTACTGCTCAATAATAAAGAAATTGAACTTGAAGATCTTAAAAATAAATACAGTAAACTCAACGAAGAATTAGAATATAAATCTAACTCCCTAAAAGATAAGCTCGAAGAAAAAGAAACCATACATAATCAGATGGAAGTATATCGAATTGGAAATATAGGGCTTAAAAATGAAATTAACAGTAAAGCAAAAGAGATCGATGAGCTGAAAAGTGAATATAACAGTTTGAAAGTTAATTACGATGAATTAAAAGGTAATTACAGGACCATTGTTGATATTAAACTTCAGCATGAAAAGGAAATAGAAAAACTCCGATCAAATACCAGTAAACTTGAGATGGTCCAAATAGAACATAACAAATTAGTTAATAATTACAGGCATCTTCAAGAAGTAGTAAACAAGAAAGATAAAACCATAAATGAATTAGAATCTAAAAAACGAAAGTTAGAACAGTATCTTTCAATGTCACTGGAGGCTATAACCACCTTAAAAAACCTTGGATTATTTAACAGGTTATTTAATAGAATTCCTGAAGGTATTGACGAGCTACAGGAAGATATTAAAAAGTTACAACCTCCAAAAGAGATAGAAATAGAACCTGTAAGAGCTAAAAAAACTACAGATGTCCTGGGAATAAAAGAAGATAATTTCGAAGACATATAAAAATTCTTTTTTTATTTAATATTTCTCAAGCAGTAGCTCTACTTCTTCTTCAAAATTAAAATTTTTGATAAACTCTATTTCTGCTTTTTTAACGGCAATATACGCTTTTGAAAGTTTTTCTCCCATAGCATCCCTGATTATTTTATCCTTTTCCAGTTCTTCAATCGCTTTTTCTAATTTTGAGGGTAAACTTCTGATTTTATAATTTCCCCCTTGTAAGATATTTCCAGGATCTTCTTGAACCGGCTCTTCAAGCTCCATTTCCTCAGTTATCCCACGAATTCCTGCTGCAATAACTGCCCCTAATGCCAGATAAGGATTAGAAGATGCATCCACTGTTTTTAACTCAAAATTTTTGATCTCACCATCAAATCCAGGGATGACTCTGATTGCAGCTTCCCTATTGCCAATTCCCCAGCACTGGAAAGCCCCACTCCAATAGTGAGGTTTAATTCTGTGGTAAGAGTTAGTAGTTGGTGTTGTTATGGCCATGAGTGCAGGTAAGTGATGTAAAACACCTGCTATAAACTGACTTCCTACCTTAGAAATCCCATATTCAGATTCAAAATCAGATAAAATATTTTTACCATTTTTCCATAGGCTTAAATGTAAATGACACCCACTTCCAGCTTTATCCGCGAATATTTTAGGAAGGAATGATGCGGTTAAACCGTACTTAGCTGCAACTGCTCTTATGGTTTCCCGAAATATTATTTGATTGTCACAAGCCTTAAGAGCCTCGCCGTATTTAACTGTAATCTCTTGTTGTCCAGGTCCAGATTCAGCGTGGTACTGCTGAACTTCCATACCCTGCAAAATAAGTGCTTTAACCATTTCATCAATTATTTCTCTATTTATATCTATGGAATAAGTTGATGCAAAGGAAGTGTCATCAGCAGGAAAAATTCCATCTTCAGTTTTCTTTAAAAGATAAAATTCATTTTCAAACGCCCCTTTAACTGAAAAACCCATTCCTGCAGCTTTATCCATCATTCTTTTTAAAAATCCCCTGGGGCAGTAATCCCACGTCTCTCCATTTTTCATCATATCCCCCATAAAACGCCCATGACCTGGAGAATAGGGAACAGGAGTAAAGCTTGAAAGATCGGCTTTAAGCTGGATTTCCCCTACTGGACTAAGTCCGCTTTCTTCGATAACAGCGTCGTATACTGCAGGTACTCCTTGCTGACCTTCAGAGATGCCTACATAATAATTAGAATCCTCTGAAGAATTCTTATAAATCGATTTCGCCCTTATTATGTTTGCATTATCACACCACAGTATCCGGATAAACTCAATATCTGAAGGCACAACAGATTTTTTATTAACCATACCATTTCCCCTACGACAGCTTAATAATTAAATTAATCATTCCATACATTATTTAAAAAGCTTAACTTAAATTTGTTTTAATCATTTAGAACTATATACTCTCCCCAAACCTAAATAACTTTCCAAACATTTTAATAGTTTTAAAATAAAACCTTTAAGGTCTAAGGGAAAATTTTTCCAAAGTTATTTATAACGATTATTATAGTATGAGGTGATTTTTCTGATTAAAAAAACAGATCTTCTAGCCATTGGGCACACAGCTTTAGATTCCATAGTTCTTGTTAAGGAATTTCCATCTCCAAATTCATCAACACTGATAAAACAGATAAAAAACTTCGATGGAGGAGCAGCTGCAAACGTAGCAGTGGTCGCATCTACATTAGGACTTAATTCAGCACTGGTATCTGCTGTTGGAGGCGAATTTAAAGCTTCAAAGTACCACGACAAGCTTAAAACTATAGGAGTAGACACCGACGATATGATAGTGATTGAAAACGAAAAGACACCTATGGCTTGGGTTTTTACAGATTCCAATAATGATCAGATAAGTTATTTCTATTGGGGTGCAGCAGCCTACTTTAAAGAATCAGAACCTCCTGAAAAGGCTATTAAAAAGGCAAACGCAGTTCATCTGGCAACAGGTGACCCTTGTTTCAATCGAAGGTCAGGTGAAATGGCCAGTAACTACCAAAAATTGATATCTTTTGATCCTGGGCAAGATCTTCATATGTACTCTCCAGATAAACTTAAAAGCGTTATAAAAATCTGTAACATTCTATTTGGAAACCATTATGAAATTGACAGAATTTTAAAAACATTAAATATGGATATTAATGAACTAAGAGCTATTGGGCCTGAAATTATAGTTAAAACATATGGCAAAGACGGAAGCGTAATATACGCAGATAAAAAAATTAAAATAGATTCAATACTTAGAACCCCAGTAGACCCAACTGGAGCTGGAGATTCATATCGTGCCGCGTTCTTAAATGCTTATTTAAATGACAAAGATCTAGAATATTGTGGAAAATTCGCTTCTGCAGTCTCATCTTTCATTGTGGAAGCTGAAGGGTGCCAGACCAATGTTCCAGACTATAATATGACCCTTGAAAGAATGAAAGAAAAATGGGATGAATAATTAACTATTTTAAACATCCCACACTTATTTTTATAAAATAATCAACGCATTTCCAGCTAATACTCATCTTAAAAAGCAGGATTATCTTTAAACATCCTTTACACTTTTTTAAACAACCTATTAAAACAGTTCTATGCCACTTTTCGGATAACTGTAACCAGTGTTTTTAAGAGTATAGGGCCATCCATCCATACCTGGCTAGCAATATACCTTGGGCGCAAGTAGAACTTACGAAAAGCGTTGCTTTGAATCTTTCTAAGTTCTTCCAGTGAACATCCCATTGTATCTATAATAGGCGAAATAAGAGTATATTTAGACCAGTCCTTAACTTTAATCAGATTTTTCTCCTTCATCTGCTGATAGAACCTGGTTCCAGGATATGGGGTTGCCAGGCTAAAAATAGCATAAGACGGCTTTAATTCCTGTACAAACTTTATAGTCCTCCCCATACTCTCTTTAGTGTCGCCAGGCATTCCCAATACTACTGAAGCAATAGTGCGGATTTTTTCTTTTCTAGATACTTCAAATGCGTGTTTGATCTTATCAACTGTAGTTTTCTTATCCACCTGATCCAGAACTTGTTGGTCTGCTGACTCAACACCCATAAATATGGTTATACATCCTGCTTCCCTCATTTCCTTTAATACTTCTTCTGACAAGGTATCTACTCTAGCTG
>JAEYQZ010000085.1 GCA_023409695.1 Methanobacteriota archaeon
CTGCAGCCCCATCACCGTAGGCCTTTTTTGTTACATAATCCGCATTTTCTTTAAGTTCCTCATCGGCATTTGAGACAGCAACTTTAAAACCTGCAACTTCCAGGAACTCAAGATCGTTTTCACTGTCGCCTATTGCGAGTATTTCACTGGCGGTGATGCCAATATCTTCTGCAATGATTTTAAGTGATTTTCCTTTATTAACTAATGGGTCTGTGATGTGTATTGCAAATTTAGTGTCATATACCACAACATCAAAATTTTTTACAGTCTCTTTTACAGTATCTACATCAATTTCACGTTTCATTGCAATTTCAGATAATCGCATATCTGAGAATTCTGTTTTTTCCACATCATACCTTGATTTTAAAAATTCATAGGCAGGTATACATTTTTCAATGTCACCGAGAACTAAATTCTTTTTTGGGGTATATACAACTCCACCATTTTCACAGACTATTCCACCAGATGTACCTACCATTGTAGATACCATTTTAGCTGTGCAGAGTACATTTCCAGTTACTAATATAACTGGATAGCCTGCATCTTCTGCTTTTCGCAGCGCATTAATTGCATTTACACATATCTTCCGATTTTTATCAGTAATGGTGCCATCTATGTCTACAGCAATTGCTTTCATTAACAACATTACTCCAATTATTTAAAATATTAAATTGGAACCTGAAAATCAGGCTCGAATTACAGAGATATACTATAATGCTGATCCGTATCTAAATGCTATGTTACATGTTCCTTCTTTACTGACCATACATGCTCCAATTGGGTTCATAGGATTACATTTGGTTCTGAAAAGTTTACACTGCTCTGGCCTTGCAATTCCCCTCAGAATTGGACCGCATATACAACCAGTTGGAACTTTTTCACCCTGTTCTACCTGGATATCGAATCTTTCCCTCGCATTTGAATCTGCAAATTCATCCTTTATCTCATAGGTAGAGTCAGGAATCTCTGGGAAACCTCTCCATTCTTTATCTTTAATATAGAAAACTTCATCCATAAGTTCTTGAGCTTTTATATTTCCTTCTTCCCTAACAGCTCGTTTATATTCATTTTGAACTACAGCTTTGCCTTCATCCATCTGTTTTAATATCATATAAATTGCAATCAGTATGTCAAATGGGTTAAATCCTGCAACAACTTGGGGAATACCATATTTTTTGGAAAATAGTTCATATGGTTCTGTTCCTATTATTGTTGAAACATGTCCTGGTTCTATAAGGGCATTTAAGTTCACTTCTCCTGATTCAATTAAGAATTTGAGTGCAGGAGGTATTAACCTGTGGCATGATAAAATTGAAAGGTTTTTTGGAAGCCCTGCAACTATTTCTGCTGCAGTGGTAGGTGCAGTGGTCTCAAAACCTGCTGCCATAAATACGACATCGTTATCAATCTTTTCTGCAATTTCGACCGCATTATTTATCCCATAAACTATTCTTACGTCAGCACCTTCAGCCTTTGCATCTGCAAGTGTTCCTGTTGTTCCTGGAACTCTCAGCATGTCCCCAAATGTTGTTATGGTAACGCCCTTTCGTGCAAGATACAGGCATTCATCAACTTCTATTGAAGGTACACAACAGACAGGACACCCTGGACCTGCTACTATTTCTACCTCTTTTGGAATCAATGATCTTATTCCATGCTGCATTATTGTATGTTCATGTGAACCACATACGTGCATTATTTTAACGGGCCTTGAAATGTTTTCAATGCGTTCTACTATTTCTTTAGATAGATTTTTCATGATGTCACCTTGATCTGTTTTCGTTGTTAATTGAAATTAAATCATTTTTGTTGTATTATTCCTCATTAAATCCTTTGATTAAACAGTGAATTTAAGAATATTTATTAGTCAATGACTTTAAATTAAACAATAAGTTTATGGTTCATATATTGTTAATACATTGTTATATAATTGATGATTGGTTATTTTTATTGAATTTTAATGGGAAGTCTGGGAGTATTTAACTAAATGGAAGGCATTGCTTATTTGAAAGGACTTATGTGGTGAGATAATAGTTTCATTTCATTAATTTTATATTTACGACATATTTATCAAATGATATTAATTAAAAATCATTTATATAAGATTGTAATAAATACAAATTGATTATTCTAGTTTGTATAGATCAAATTAATTGAATAATAGAATTATCAAAAAATTTATTATTACAAATAACAAAAAAATTAATACGAAAAAGTAAATATGGCTGTTTGAGGTAACTAATATTGAAAATGATCTTATGGCTTTCTATAGATAAATTAAGGTTTAATAATACGAATGGGTACTTATTTATGAATTTACGGGATCGGCTGTTTTCAATTTACAGAGCTCGGAGAAATTCAAGCGTTACAGTTAAATATCTATATTATTTAAATTAGTCTAGGAGCCATTTTTAGATAGTCATAATAACCTTTAGGATTATAAATATCGGTAGGTAATATGAAAGTTGCAGTGGTCGGATTGGGAACAGAAGGTAAAAATGCTGTAAAATCCCTTATTAATTATGGATATAAAGTTTATGCTTCTGATATGCAAAAAAATGTGGAATTAAAATATAACTCTGCTATAGATCTTGATCTTGGATATCATGATTTTGATAAGATAAATTCTGCAGATGCAGTAGTTTTAAGTCCAAGCTTGTGGAGTAGCAAGATTGGTGAAAAAATAAGATCTCATAAAAAGTCTTTATCGGACGTTTTGGCAGATCATAAATCTATTTTTACAATAGGGGTAACAGGAACTAATGGTAAAACAACTACCTGCTTTATGATTAAGGAAATACTTGAAAAAGCAGGTATTAATGTACTCATCGGAGGAAATGCCGGTGGAGGATTTGGGGGATATACAAAACTAATCTTAGAAACTTCTAAACAAAAATGTGACGTTTTAATAGTTGAAGTTTGTGATATGACACTTGATTTTTGTTCTTATGCATTTGATTTTGACCTGATAGTTGTAACCAACATAGGGCATGATCATATGGATTTCCATAGTTCTCTTGAGAACTATAGAAACTCATTAGGGAGATTTTTAAAGGGTAAAACTGCCATATTAAATGAACAAGATGAATTTTTAACTGGAATTAAAAATTATCCTGATGAAACATTCTTTTTTGGAAATGGGCACAGGGATCTTAAATTATTTGGTAAATTTAATCTTCAAAATGCTGCGGCAGCCGAAAAAGTTGCTCAATTTTTAGAAATTCCACAAAATGATATTGATGATGCGTTAGGTGAATTTAGAGGTGTTAATGGAAGATCAGAAACCCTGAATTTGTCTGGATGTAATTTTGTGGTTGGAAAAACAGATAATGTTGATGCAACTGCAGCAGTGCTTAATGAATTAAAATTTGATGTTGCTATAATTGGCACGCCTCGAAAAAATGAAACCTGTAGATATGAAATTTTAAAGGAAATAGTCAAAGCTAATCCTGAAACCGTAGTTTTATTTCCTGGATTAGACAATACAACTGACATTGCATTTGAAAAATTAAAAAATGAAGGATATGCTGGAACTGTTAAAGTAATAGAAAATACAGCCGACGTTGTGGATTTTGCAGTGGAATGCAGCGAGAAATGTAAAAATATATTTATAGGTGGAAATGGCCAAACTAAACTTATAGAAATACAGGAAACACTACGGAGATTAACAAAGGATGATACAGTGATTAGGGGCAAAAAAGTACTGATAATAGGCGCAGGAAACGCAGGAAGGCCTGCAGCACATCTTTTAAACTACCTTGGCAATGAAGTCATTATTTCAGATATTAAAGAATTTGACCAGTTACCCCGAAAAGCCAGAAAAAGAATCGAAGAGCTAAAGGAAAAAGGAATAGCCGTAGAACTTGGATCCCATGTAAATGAACATGCAATGTGGGCAGATGTTGTTTTTGTTTCTCCTAATGTTCCTAAAAATTCTGAAATTCGACAATTTATTAATGAATGTGAAGAGAACTACGAGATCATGGAGATTGGTACAAGAGATATTGGAAAGATGATAAATTCTCTTATAAAGATACCTATGATTGGAATAGCAGGAACAGATGGTAAAACCACAACCACAAACATGACTAATTATACTTTATCTGGTAAGTATGAAACTTTATTTTTCTCATCATTGCAAAATTCGCTTGTTATTGAAGGTTTAGTTGATTTTATAGTTGAAAATGGAACTGGAAATAAAGATTTTGCAGTATTTGAACTTCCTCATGGTACAATAAGGATGTTAGACGGACTTGAAATTTGTGCCGGAATTGTAACTAATCTTACACCTGACCATATGGATGAATTCAATACTTATGAAGAATACGTTGAGCGGAATGTGGCCATAAAGGATCTGCTCCATAAAAATGGAATTTTAATTGCAAATGGGGATGATCCAATAATAAGTATACTGGCCCCTAAATTTGATAAAGAAGTTATCTATTATGGTTTTAATGAGCCTAGAACGGTTGTATGTGAAGGCAGAACTTATCATCATAAAAATAATATTGATTTTGACATTTTGGCAGAGGATGTTGAGCTTAAGGGCCTTGATGGTTCAGAATTCACCATTAAAACTGGAATTATTCCAACGGTGGTTTGTAAAAACTGTGGTAAGGTATATTGTAGCTGCGGTAATTTTGAAAGGAAATATAGAGAACCATGTACTATGAGAATAAAACTTAAATCACCGGGTGCATGTAATATAGAAAATGCAATGGCGGCATTTGCTGTGGATATGATTTTAAACTTTGATTTAGATCATATTAAAGCTAAAATGGAAAGCTTTTCAGGAGTAGCGGGAAGATTTGAGAAAATTGACTTAATCAACGGCGTAAATATATTTATGGACGCAGCTCACAATCCTGAAGCTGCAGAACGTCTTTTAGATGGTATGACTCTTGAAGGAAAGCTCATAATATCCGTGGATAATCCAGATACACTTACAGTCCGTGATAAATTTAAAATGGGCACAGTACTTGGAAAGTATGCAGATGTGGTTATTGCAAGTGCAAAAAATGAAACTACTGAAGTAGTAGATCTTGAGGCAGCCGAGACAGTGGTGGATGGTGCTGATGGTATAGAAACATATCAGACAACTAATATTGCAGACTCAATATCTAAAGCGTTGGAAATTGCAAAAGAAGGAGATACAATAATTCACATAGGTCCAGGTGTCGTTAATGCATACGACAATGTAAAATCTGAGATATACAAAGGTATTAAAGAGTATAAAGATAAAACTTGAATTTCAGTGAACCAGATAAACGGATTTATTTTTATGAAAAAACAAGAATTCAAAGTAGTGGTTATCGGCGGCTGCGGAACTGTGGGAAGTTTAATGGCAAGAGTTTTAAAGGATAACGGTGCTGATGTTACAGTATCTGATCTTTCAACAGACAGTCCACAGATAAATACTCTTAAAGAAGAAGGAATAAAACTTAATCTTGGAGAACATGATGAAAATATCTTAAAAAATGCAGACGCAGTTGTAGTTGCTCCAAGTTTACTTAAAAATAGCAAACTGATTGAAAAAATAAAAAGCATTACAGATGCTGATATAATAAGTGTAGATGAAGTTTTAAGCACCTGTAAAGTTGGTAAACCTGTAGTTGGAATAACAGGTACCAACGGAAAGACCACTACAACATGGATGCTTAAAAATATATTAAATCGCAGCGGATGTAAAACCCCTGAACATAAACTGGAAATGCAGGGAAACACTGAATTAATACCTTCTTTTCAGGCAAGACTTGATGGGGACATAGCTGTTTTAGAAATAGGCACGCATGGAAACCCTGATGAAATTAAAAATTGTGCTATTAAATCTGAAGTGAATATCGGAATTATAACCAACATCTCTAAGGATCATTTAGGATCCCACAGTTTCCAGGATTATATGAACTGCAAAAGAGAAATTGTAGATATTGCTAATTGTCTAATTTTCAATGCAGATGATCCTGTAGTAACTGGTTTTAGTAATGAAACATCTCATAAAATCTTATTTTATGGAATTGAAGATGTAAATTTTGAAATAAAAGCTTATCCTGAAGTAAGAAAATGTCCTGTATGTGGAAAAAAACTTGAATATTCTACACATTATTTGGGTCATTTGGGACTTTATAAATGTTCTTGCGGATTTAAACGTAAAGAACCGGATGTTAAAGCATTTGATGTAAAGAATAACTCTTTTAAACTTGTTATAGGGTCAAATACGGCCGAAATTAAACTCAAACAGGCAGGTATTCATAACATTTACAATGCCCTTGCTGCAGCAAGTGGGGCTTCTGCACTTAATATTGATTTTAATGATATTGTGAATGGAATTGAAACTTTTGAAGGGGTAAAAGGTAGATTTCAGAAAGTCGACATTGGAAAACAAATAATAATAGATTATGCACATAATCCTGCCGGTGTTAAAGCAATAATTCAGACATTAATTGGGGAGAAACCAAAGACCTCAAGATTAATTGTTGTAAATACTGTATCCTCTGAAAGTGGAATTAATGGAGATATAGAAATAGCAAAAATATTAAAAGATGCAGATGTTATAATAGTAGCATCGAATGCTAGTAGAAAAGCTTCATCTGAGATTAATGTTAATAACCATGTTATATTAACAGAATCTAGTAAAAAGGGCTCTAAAATTGGGACTTTAGGTGCAAGCAAGGCACAAGTAGAGGAGAGCTTAAATTTAGCAATAAATGAAGCGACAAAAGATGATATTATTCTGATAATAGGGGAAGGGGGAATTAAATATTCTGCAGAAATACTTGGGAAATTCAAAAATTAACATAGCTATACTTATTTTACTGGCACTGGCCATGTATCCATTTGGAAATATTGTGGGAAGTTATTGTCCACAACAAGGGCCAACAGAAATCACCGCTTTGAGTATAGGGGATACAGTTATAGCAGGAACTCAGGTTACAGATGATAGTAAAATCAGAAAGGTTCCTTTACTTTATCATCCGGAATACTTAGGCTATTATATAAGTAACATGGAATTTTTAGATGTTATTGATGCTGTGGTTACTGGTACTGTTAAGATACCAACTGATCAGCTTACAGGCAACGGTATATCCAAAGAAGGAGCTGCACAGGGATTCACTGGTCCTGGAATTTTAGCGGTCACAGATAATAAATTGACTGTTACCTATCCTGGTAATTTTGTTTATGGATATAAAACTCCTTATACATTTGGAGTTAAGACAAATGACGGCTTGAAAATAATGGAAGGAAAAAATACTATAAAAGTGGTGCCTTACGACCAGATTAATAATAATACCGTGCCTCATAACTATGCAAGCGTAGATACCATTAAAGACTGGTATAAAAGCGCCAGTAATGGGGATAGTATGACACTGGATTATGCAATTTCCAGATTCAACGATGGAAGGAATTTAGTTACACCTGGAAATATTCAATCTTTCTTTGGAGTTAACGTGCTGAATTATATGGAAAGCTATCCTTCAGGAAGGCCGATAGAGGTTTATACAACATCTGTGACTGAAAAGGTTATTGGAACTGGGGCAGATACAGTTGGTTATTATGCAGAGTATGATAACGCTAAAAGGGCATATAATGCACATTCTTTTGCAGAAGCATGGGATGGAACCATAATTCCACCACATACAACTTCATCAGGAAAGGAAACTGTAGGATTTGCAAGAGTTCCTGATCCAACTGTTTCAGCAGGATGGGTATCTCACGGTGTTTGCCCTGCAGCAAGGTCATTAAGGGGCGCATTATATAATGCAGGATTAGGACTGCCCGTTGGTATGCAATCCGGAGAGTACGCAGTAAAATTAGGATATAACCCTGCTACGGGCATAACAGTCACAAATACTAAGGATTACCCAATTAAAATAGTAATGTGGACTGAAGGAACTGGAACCAGTATGCACATATACAGTAAGGTCATTGAACTTGTTCCCAATTGATTTAAAGGAATAATATAAATCTTCCTTTCTTTCTTTCTTTTTATTTATGGCCTTTAAATTTCATATTTCTATATTTAATAGAATGAATAACTTATTTGTAATATTTAAATGTGATTTGAATGGTATCAGCAATTATAACTGCGGCAGGCAGAAATAGGCGGATGAGAACTGATTTAAAATCTCGTGGAATGGAAATTAGGCATAAACTTCTTCTCAGCTTCCATGGAAATCCAATAATATTACAAACGCTTCAAAATACTTTAAATGCAGGTGTCGATGAATGTATAATTGTTTTAGGGCACTTCAGTGATGAAATAATATCTGTATTGGATGAATTCGACGATGAAAGGGTTAGAATAGTTATAAATCCGGAAATTGATGTTGAATTATCTGAATCTCTTTTAAATGGAATTAAAAAGGCTGAAGATGATTTTTGCCTTTGTGTTGCAGCGGATCAGCCTACTGTATCTGCTGAGACTTTTAAAAATATTATAGAAGGGGTATTTAATAGCCAAGAACCAGAAAATACAGTTTCAATTCTTGCAAGAGGAAAATCTGGATATTTAAATACTGCAAAAGGCCTTGGAATGCCCTTTGCATGCCGTGCTGATATTTTAAAGAAATATTTAACCGAAAATAAAGATAATTTGAACCCAATTTTGAGGAAAATGGTTAAAGATGGTATTAAACTTTACGGAGTCACTCCTCATGATGATACAGAACTTTTAAATATCAATGAGTATGAAGATTACCTCAATATCCTGGAAAAAAATATTTCTGGTTAATTAACATTGTATCACAAATATTATTTTAATTATCAAAATCAAATAATATAATGGTGCCCAAATGTTTCGTGCGACAGATTTATCCAAAGGATTGAAGCTTTATTTTCCTATTTTCGCTGTTTTTGTAGCAGTGTTTTCAACAATTTTATATATTTATTCTCCTTTATTTACTTATACTTCAATTGACAGTGTTAGATTTACTTTGACTGCAGTGGTTGAAGGTGAAGCCACTATCATTGCACTTGTTGTAACTTTGAGCTTGATTGTCCTTCAACTTACAGCTTCTTCTTATTCTACGCGGGTTATAGATATATTTAAAAAATCCCCTGCGATCTGGATAGTTGTAGGGACTTATATTGCTGCTATTGGTTATGCATTAACTGTACTGTATTTTATAGACTTTATTTATTCTATTAGCCTTCTATATTTCGATATTGTGGTATGGGCTGCCTATTTTCTGGCTATTTTTGCACTTGGTTCATTAATACCTTATCTTTTAGGATCTATAGAGATTATGAAGTCTTCAACAGTAATAGATAGATTTGCCGAAAGGATAACAAGTGAAAATATTTTAGCTGGTGTACAGGAATCTGAAAAAATTCTTGGGGCGAATTCAAATGATATTAGCTATTCTTATATTTATTCAGATATAATGCGGCCGGTTATTGACACGGAAAGCGATCCAGTACAACCTGTAATTGATATTATACACAGCTCCATGATGAAATACGATTATGGAACAATGAGGTATGGATTGAATGTACTGGAAGATTATATGATTGCTACACTTAAAAATGGACGATTTGAACGGGAAGAAGGGATTGTAGTAAAGCACATATT
The DNA here is from genome assembly GCA_023409695.1 of Methanobacteriota archaeon. GTDB lineage: Archaea > Methanobacteriota > Methanobacteria > Methanobacteriales > Methanobacteriaceae > Methanobacterium_D. The sequence goes on from JAEYQZ010000085.1 coordinate 9,569, forward strand.
TACACATCTGGAAAAGGTTGGAAAATTAGCAGCAAGCCGTGATGACGAAGACTCTGTTATGGAAGTAATAATCACAATATATCTAATTGGAAAAACTGCAATGGAGAATAAAATTGAGAGTGTAGTGGGTGAAGCAGTTAATTCAATTAAAAACATTGGTAGACTGGCTATAAATCGTGAGATGATTGATATAAGGACAGCGGTAACTGATTTAATAGGCGAAATTGGTAGGGGTGCTGCTCAAAATGAACTTGATTTTGCAACCAGTGTAGCAGTTAATTCACTTGGAATTATTGCTATAGAATCTGCTAAGCATGCCCAACGTGGACTGGAAGAAACAGTTTGGATGGGGGGAACAATCTACGGCATCGGGAAGTTGGCAATAAATCAAAAATTGGAGCAGTCGGTTTCCAGTGCAGTAAATTCCATGGGGAATATGGGAAGATATACAGCAAGAAATGATCTCCCTAAAACTACCATAAGAATCGTGAATTATCTATCTAATTTGGGCATAGCTGCTTTAGAATCTGAATTTAGCAAAAATACAAATGATGTAGCTGAATATCTGTGGGAAATTGGGAGGATAGCTGTATGGAGCGAATTAAGCGTTTTAGCTGCCCATAGTATATTAAAACATGCCAAAGAATCCCTTGAAAATATAAGAAAAAGAGCAAAGGAATTGGAGATTAAAGAAACAAGCTTAGCTGCACAATCCTCCTTAGAAAAAATTAATAAACTGATAAAGGAAAAAATCATTCATGATGAAAGAAAGGGTAAGGTATAAAAATTTAGATTGCAGTTTAGAGAAAATAAAGTGCTTTATAATGAACTATAATAATATATGGTGCTTAAAGTTTCATTTAAAAATGATTGGTTGCGTGGATTGACGATTTATTTAGTTATTTTTGTAATGGTTACAATGGTTTCATACCTTTTCTTTTATCATTTTAAGCTACTTTATACAGATGTAGACAGTGCCAGATATATATTGAGCTCCCTTATTGAAAGCGAAGCTACTATTTTGGCTATAGTCGTTACTTTAAGTCTAGTAGCAGTACAGCTTGCTGCATCGTCTTCTTCAAGAGTAATTGATATCTTTAAAAGAACTCCAGATCTCTGGGTTTTGATTGTGGTTTACATTTTTGCCATAGCATATTGTGTAACTTTACTGAAACTCATAGTTGACACTCAAAACAGGATTTCAGACCTTGAAAATTACATTCTTTTTGCATATTACATCAGCATGTTTGCATTTATAGCGCTGATACCGTATATGTGGAATATTTTAGACCTTATGAAGCCTTCTGTTGTAATTGGCAAACTTACAGAAAGAATTACCGAAAAAAATGTTTTAACAGCTGCCAGTGCAGATGGGAAATTAATAGAAAAAGATGATCCTATACAGCCAATTATTGATATCATGAATGCATCATTGATGAAATATGATTATGGAACATTCCGAGAAGGTCTAAGGGCAATTTGGAATTCTACAACCAGTATGCTGGATAAAAATCAGGATAAAAATGAAAAAGAAAAGATAGTTAAACATGTTTTATATCATCTTGAAACCGTTAAAAGATTAACTGCCGAATCTAATGAGAGTAAGTTAGTTGATGAAGTGATTGTTGATATTAAAAAGAAGTATACTTAACCAGGTTTAAATACAGGCAGAATAGAGAAAAATAAAAAAGTAATGGAGTATACTTATTTTTCTAAACTGTCTTCCAACATCTCAAATCGTTCTTGCAGTTCTTCCTCTGCTTTTCCAAGTTTGGTTACCAGTTTTAGTATGTTGTCCATCCAGACCATCATCATTTCCTGATCTGCCACATTTTTGTATTTTTCCATTTTTGCATCCAGTTCTTTAGCCTCATCCAATATTTCGAATATTTTTGTTTCGGCCATATAATCCCCCTAAGCGGTTACTTATTGAGTTATTATTTCATAGATACAAGTGCAGTTACAACGCACCCTATATTTTCGCCGTTCATGCCCACAATTACTTCTTCTTCTTTTATACCTGCAAATTTCCTTGAACCACTGCATCCAAGGGTGAAATTCGCGGTATTTTGGGTGAACGGACCAGCCACAGCATCAGCACATACAGACTGAATTCCTGAAAAGCTTGCTTCTACTCTTCCTCCGCGGGTATAAACCATAGCCTGAGCAAGTTTCATTGCCTGAGCAGGTTTACATATCACTACAATTACATCTGGATCAAATTTAATGTTCTCGAGGGGTGCATAGATTATAGCTTTCATCATAGGGTCTATTTTGGGAATGTCTTCCATTGTACGTTTTGCAGATCCGAGACTTTTGAATCTGCCCAAACTTTGATAAAATTCACCGGTTTTTATCTTTTCTGGAGTTTCCATAAGTCCAATCGCAGCTGATCCACCTTTACACAGTTGTTCTTCGCTTGTTGCATAGAACGTAGCACCTTGAGCTGCTTTTTGAACCATTTCACAGTGCCTTATATTTTCATCTATTTTTTCTATTCCCTCTGGAATGTCTTCTTCTCTTAAAATGAATTTTATTGCCACTGGAGATTTATCTAAACCTAGTTTTTCTTTAAGTTCCCTGGATATCATATCGTATCCTTCTACTTCGCAAGTGCCTTCTGCCATGTTTTTCACCGTTTTTATTATATTATTTAAATTATTTATTTTTATTTGAAATTCTCTTTAAAATATAATATAAGTAAAAAATAATATAGATTTTTGTTTAGTATAAGGACACATATTGGCATATTTGGATAATTAAAAATAATAAACATCAATAAATTGTAAATCAATATTAATTAAGTTGGTATTTAGCTATTAATGATATTTTAAAAGAAAAACAGGTTTATAAAACTTTAGTGTATCCAATCCTGTTATAAAAATATGAAAAAAGCATATTTACCTAAAAATAAGTAATTTTAAGCTGATTTAATTCCACTAACCAGCTCTTCAATTTTATTTTTGACATTAGAGCTATCTTCAACTACAGTTCCAGTCACGATGATATCTGCTCCAGCTTTTGCAACTTTTGCAGCTGTTTCTCCATCGCGTATTCCTCCACCGACAATTACAATTATATCTGTCATTTTTTTGACCCCTGCAATCATCTGTTCTGGAATATGTTCATTAGCTCCAGAACCCGCTTCGAGATAGATTATTTTCATTCCAAGGCATTCTGCAGCCATTGCATATGCTACTGCCAGATCTGGTTTGTTCCTCGGAATTAATTTAGCATCCCCAACCCATCCAACAGTTCCGCCGGGTTCAACAACAAGATAACCCATAGAAAGGATTTCTACATCCATTTTTTTAATACCGGGAGCTGCTAACGCTTGAGCACCTATTATCCAGTATGGATTTGCTGAATTTAGAAGACTCATAAAAAATATGGCATCTGCATGTTTGCTTACGCCGCTTATATTGCCTGGAAAAAGAATAACAGGAACATCGACATTTTCACGCAGCGCTTTTGCAGTTGCATCGAGTTCTTCAGGTTCTGTTGTGGATCCGCCAAGCATTATTCCATCGCTGCCGCCTGCAATTGCTTCTTTAGCTATTCTGACAGCTTCCTCTGGGCTTTGCTCTTCAGGATCTAAAAGTGTTAAGTGTAATTTATGATCCTCAAGTGTAGTTCTAATGTAATTTTCGACATTCATTAGCATCATCAAGAAAATAGTTAATTAAGTTAAATAGATGTTATAAATATAAATGGGAGATTATATACTCCCAAATTGAACTTTAAGGAATTTATTTATCCCCTTGGTTCTTTAGCTTTTGGTCTTAGACCTTTGTATCCGCACTTTCTGCATACTTTTGCAGTTGGTGGGTTTCTTGCGTTACATTTTAAGCATATTTTGATATTGAATATTCTATTTTCTGCTTCTTCAAATCTAGCCATTATTAGCCTCCTTTATCATCTGTTTTAACACAGTTTAAAATTGAGTTCTTGATATACTCGTTAGTTTATTTTTATATAAATATATTTTTAACTTATATATTCATTTTGAATTTCTACAACTTCTAAACTGCTTTTAGCTTTAGAATACCTTTCTAAAAGCTCTTCATTGAGCGTTAGAAAATGTGGTCCCCACTTGAACCCCGACATAATATCGGTAGCTATATCTTTAAATCCAATTATATAAAAACTTGCTGCAATTGCTTCGGCAGTAGATAATATACATGGCTTTCCATAATTGGTGGGATTTGCAGCAATCATGAAAGGCAGTGATCTGCTGTTTTTGCCTGTTTTTAGCCTATAAGGGACTTTATCTAACCTTTTCCAGGAACAATCAAGTCCTACAAGTCCTTTTTCCATTATTATTTCCCTATCTTCAACAGATAATGCTTTTGGGGAGTATGGATCTAAAACAATTGCACTGGTAGGTAATTGATTTAATTTTGTGACTACTTTAACTTTTCCCTGTTTTCCAAGTTTAACTGTAGTACATTTTTTTCTGTCGCACTCTTCTGCATGATAAACAACGATTTTCATTTTCAAAACACATTTAATATTATTTTAGCTAACAGTTTTTTTTATTTTAAGTTTGAATTCAAAAACAAAAGACATTACTAGTTATGATTTTTTGTTATATTAAATTTACCATCACTTGGTTGTGTTAGGTAAATCATTCAGATTTTATTTAAGATAAATTTATAATTTTGGAAGTACTTATTATTACTATAGCGCTTTAATTGAAGGGTATATTTGTAAATTATCTGGCAGAAAAAGAAAATCTTGGGGATAAGGTGAATACAGATGGCAAACAATAAAACAAAAATTATTGCAGAACCTGGAAAACAGGAATTTTTTATTATAAGGGAGTTTAATGCGCCACGTGAACTTATTTTTAGAGCATTTACGGATCCGGAACTTTATGTGCAGTGGATCGGGCCAAGAGAACTTGAAACTAATCTTGAAACATTTGAATCGAAAAACGGCGGTTCATGGCGATATATTCAAAAAGATCCAGAAGGAAATGAGTTTGCTTTTCATGGGGTAAATCATGAAGTTACAGCTCCCGAGAGAATTATTGGTACATTTGAATTTGAAGGGCTCCCTGAAAAAGGACATGTTATTCTTGAAAAAACTATATTTGAGACGTTGCCAGGTGACAGAACAAAGATGACATCTCAATCTGTCTTTCTGACAATTGAAGATCGTGATGGAATGCTTCAGTCAGGCATGGAAGAAGGCGTTAATGATTCATATAATCGTCTTGATGAGTTACTGGAAAAAATGGAGAAATAAATGGGGAGAATTAAATGCAAAAAATTGTCCCATTTTTATGGTTTGATGGCAACGCTGAGGAAGCAATGAATTTTTATACCTCTATTTTTAAAAATTCGAGGATTGGAAGAGTTAATCGCTATGGAGAAGCGGGGCCTGGGCCAAAAGGGGCTGTGATGTCTGTTACTTTCCAACTTGAAGGCCAGGATTTTTATGCATTGAATGGAGGCCCTGAATTCACATTTACACCAGCAGTGTCATTTTTTGTAAACTGTGATACCTCAGAAGAAATAGATGGGCTGTGGGAAAAGCTCTCTGGAAGTGGAACTGTTCTTATGCCTTTAAATAAATATCCTTTCAGTGAAAAATTTGGATGGGTTATGGACAAATTTGGTATTTCATGGCAGCTGAATATGGAAGGGGCTATACAAAAAATAAATCCATTTTTAATGTTTGTGGGAGAACAGCACGGAAATGCAGAAGAAGCAATGAATTTCTACACTTCAATATTTGATAATTCTAGTATTGCCTCAATAGAACGCTATGGAAAAGGTGAAGAGGGGCCAGAAGGTACAGTTAAGCGTGCTAAATTCGTACTCAGCAGACAGGAGTTCATGGCTATAGACAGCAACGGACCACATTCTTTTACTTTCACTCCAGCTATATCATTTTTCGTGAACTGTAAAGATCAAGGAGAAGTGGATGAATTATGGAATAAACTTTTAGAAGGTGGAAAAAGCCAGGGCCCTGGTTGGATTAAAGACAAATATGGATTGTCCTGGCAAGTTGTCCCCACGGTTTTAGATGAACTTCTAAATAACTCTAATCCTGAAAAATCCCAGAGAGTTATGGAAGCAATGCTTCAAATGGAGAAACTTGACATTGAAAAATTAAAGGAGGCATACAAAGGATAAAAATAGCAGCATAATGAAAAACAGCAAAAAGAAAGAATTGGACAAGAATAAGGATATATCCTCTAAAAGATCCCCATTAAAATTTTTTATATTAGTTTATGCTCTTTCTATTCCACTTTGGACAATTAATGTCATTTTTCCTATTAAGCTTCCAGTAGATAATCTTCCAGTGACAGATATTGTGGCCACTTTTACCCCAATGATAGCGGCATCCATCCTTGTGTACCGAGACGAGAAACTTTTAGGGGTAAAGAATCTGCTGAAAAGGGCCTTTGATTATGGGAGAATCACGAAAAAAGTCTGGTATGTTCCAATTATCATTTTAATTCCATTTATTTACGTGTTGACCTACGTGATAATGTATCTTGTTGGGCTACCTGTCCCAACTGTTTGGAACCCGCCTATTTTGACACCGCTCCTTTTTGTTGCGTTCTTTTTTGCCGCTGCTGGTGAAGAGCTCGGCTATACTGGATATGCCACTGATCCTATGCAAGCCAGGTACACTGCACTGACAGCCAGTCTCATCATTGGATTGATCCATGGGGTATGGCATTTCCCATCGGAGATTTCAATCGGCCAGAGCTTGGGATTGATTATATGGGGAGGGGTTATACTGGCCATTAGTTTCCGGATTCTGACAGTCTGGCTTTATAATAACACTGGAAAAAGCGTATTTGCAGCCATACTCTTTCATGCTGTGACCAATACTGGGAGGAGCATATTTCCTGGCAGCCGTTCAACTTTTGAACTGGGCGACGGGGCTATCGGATATGGGCTCATTGCTATCGTGGCCGTGATCGTGGTGTTCTTATGGGGATCAAAGACACTGGCGCGATTTAGGTATGCCCGTTCAGGGACATAAGGCAGCTATACTTATAGAACATCAAGAAAAGATAAATTGTTCGAAAAATTTTGAAATTTGAGAAATTAATAGATACAAAAATAAAATTTAGATTTTTTTAATTAGAGCACTGATCTTTCATGCTCAACAATCTTTGATACAATGCTTTTTGGATTTTTAAGATCTTCTATATCATAATAGCGGCCGCCAGATGCCAATGCAAGTTCCATATTCATATCTCGGCCGTATTTAACTGATCTTTCAAAATTAACAATAATGGTGTGAATATCATTTTCTTTTAAGTCTGCAGCAATTTTCAGGGCATCCTGGGCTGGCCCTTCTTTAATACCTACATTGGGCATACCATCTG
>JAEYQZ010000158.1 GCA_023409695.1 Methanobacteriota archaeon
ATATTAAAATAAAAATAAAAGAAACCCTACAGAAATTCAATGAATTTCTGTGGCCGAGAATCGATAGATTCGCCGGCCTCAAACACCAAGTGTTTGGGGCGCTCGAAACTTCGTTTCGGTGCGTTAAAAATCTTAGATTTTTAACAGCCCCAAAAATCAAAGCTTGCAAAAATCTTCGATTTTTGCGCCATCGAAACTTTCAGTTTCGTGGCCCCGAACACTACGTGTTCGAGGGCTCCAAAAATTCATAGCCTTCAAAAACCTGTGGTTTTTGATGCCGTAGGAAACTACGTTTCCCTGGCCCCGAAACAAAGTTTCGAGGGCCCCGAAATTCTACGAATTTCGAGGGAATTTTTGAGAGATTTTCGAGGGAAAGAAAAATTACTGTACTTTAAAACTTTTCAGTACCATATCATAATTGGCTTGCTGGCTATCGAAATCTGCAGGTTGTGAATTGAAAACTATGTAATAAATCTTATTATTTTTCTTAAAGAGAGTCATGACCTGTTTAGTATCACTTCCTGAAGATCCACTTCCACTGAAAATTATCTGATGGGCTTTTACCCCGTTTACTGTTGTCGTATTCTCTGATAAAATGGTATAACCCATTTTTTTAATACTTGCTTTGTTTGTATTTACAAAATCAGTCAATGATTGAGATGAAGAAGGAGTACTCTGTACCAAAACACCTGTCTGTCCACTATTATCACTAACAGCTACAATTGCAGAAGCAGCATCACTGGTAAGATTAAGTTGATCTGATGATAATTCACTCCAGGCACCAGGATAAATAAAATAAACGCCGCTTGCATTATATGTCTTATTCTGAGTTTCTGATGTACAACCAGAAGCAAAAACCACAAGGGCCAAAATAGATATTACTAAAATCATATATTTTCTCATTGAATCCCCCATTTCATTTATAAAAATCGTTATTATTCATATATATTTATATACTTAACTTTAAAACATATAGAGCGTATTAAAGTATCATATAAGATTATACAGATATTATATTATTTTAAACAGCGTATACATAAAATCTATAAGTTATTAGCCATCTAAACTATATTTAAAAGATATTGATTTGAATATTAAATTTAAAAAAAAAATTTAAGATTTACTTACTAAAAATCTAGTAAAATATAGAATAAAATCCCAAGGAGTGAGTCAGTCCACCCCTAAAAATATTTATTTAAAAATAATCTTTTGAATTTTAGAATTTAAATCATCGCATATCTAAAAAATATTTAGTTCACTAAAAAGTTTTATTTATAAAAAATACTTATTTTTTAAGATTAAATAGAACCATGGATTTTGTGAAGCAAATAACCCTAAATTTATTGAATTTTAAAAAAGAGAAAAAAATAGATTATTGAATCTGGAAAGAGTTTATAACCGTGTTAAAATTCGCTTGTTGGCTGTCAAAGTCACCAATTAATGCCCCGCAGAGTATAGTATAAACGTTACCATTTTTTTCAAGCCAAATAACCCTTTCTTCCTTTAAAACCCCATTTACAATAATCTTGTGGACATTTTCATAACCAGTTAAACCATTTACTTTAATAGTTTTATTAGAAACAGTTTGAAAAGTTGAATCCTGAGCATATTTGGCATATGTATCATCATAAAACTGTTTAAATGTAGAGTTAGAAGGCACTGGTACTTTCTGCACGATTACCAGCGTATTTACCCTGTTTGTTGGTTCGTCTACCGAATCTGGATCTCCAACTCCCACAAGCGCGTCCTGTGTTTTAATATTTGAAATTTCCTGCCAGCTACTAGAATAATTAAAAGATATTCCATTAAAATTATAGGTATTATTACCCTGATTTATACAACCCGAAGAAGAAACTACAACTGCCAAAACTGCCATTAGAAGAACCGCATATTTTTTCATTAAATCCCCCATATTAATCATATAAGTATGCATTTACTCCAATTGCATATAAACCTATTTTAAACCATCTAAATTGTATTAAAATACAAAATAGGAATGTGATCATTATTTCAACTAATATGAGACCTTTAAAATTAGAGCTAATTCATCCATTTTATGGTATAATAAATAAAAAAATATTTTTAATGTTCATATTTTTACTTGAAAGTTGAATAATCATTCTATTAGATATATAAGTTTAATAGAAATTCATAACAGCAAATATATTTCCTAAAAAGCGTGAAAATATTATCAAAAATTCAAATAGAGTTGATTTATTGTTATAATAGTACCAAATTATGCCTTAAAATAAAAGTTTATACCAGTTTTTTAACATATTCATTATAATGTCATATGAATTCGTCCCAGTTTCACTTATAATTATAATTTTATATGCAATATCATACCTGCTCTATAAAGAAGACGTAATTACAGAGGCATTGCATGCCAAAATATGGAATATAGCAATTTTTATAATAGGTTTAATTCTGGCCGTAATTGGGCTTCTAATTAGCATATTTGCAGAATATGGTATGAGCATCGCTGTAAATGCTCTCCTCGTTTTTTGGCATGTAGAAATCGGCATAGTTCTATTTATAATAGCTTTGTTCCACATTCGTCTTCACTGGGACAGGTTTAAAAAAATCACTTTGAAGGTATAATGATACAATGAAAAAAATATTGATAATTTTACTTATAATTGCTTTTTTAACTCCAGCAGCAGCCTATGCTCAAAATAATGATCAGTCAAGCAGTCAAGGAGATGTCAGCGGCGGCGAAGCCTACAATCCCGACTATAACGTTCTACCGATAGCACTAGCACTAATAATGTTATATTTAATAAGTTATCTTCTCCACGACAGTAAAATTATAAGAAAAGTAAGATACAAGCAGGTGTGGAGTATTGCACTTGTTGGAAGCATGTTAATTTCAGGAATCACTGGAATAATACTGGTACTTATAACCGATTATGGCGTGCGGTTTAATCTCAATTTCAATTTACTTTTCTGGCATGTAGAAACAGGTATAATAATGGCCATTGTATTATTCTTCCATATACATATCCACTGGAACAAGTTTAAAAGGATTTTAAAAGCAAAAAAATAATTTAAAAATTTAAATTTTTGGCAATTCTACTGTATTAAACCAGAAACTCTTAATCGAGTCCATTGTATTTGCAAATTCATCAAAATCAAGTGGTTTAGTGATATAACAGTTGGCATGATTGTTATAGCACTCATTTATGTCTTCTTCTGCCGTTGAAGTTGTAAGGATCGCCACAGGTATTCTTTTTAGTTCATCATCACTTTTAATTTCTTTTAAAACCTCACGACCGCTCATTTTAGGTAAATTTAGATCTAAAATTATGAATGTGTACCTACATTCCTCACCACATTTACAATTCAAATATAAGTATTCCATGGCCTCTTTTCCATCACGAACTATATTTAAAGCTGTATTTATACTAATTTCCTTTAAAAATTCTTCTATTAAGCGGGCATCTGCAATATTGTCCTCAACTAATAAGATAGAGAGGGGATTAATAGCTTGAGAGTTCAAATTACCCGTCATTTTATTACCTATTACCATTTATAATCAATAAAAACCCTAAAATTGATATGAATTATACTATTATCTAAATTAATAATATTTAAACCTAATTAAAATCGTTAACTTGTAAATCCAAATTTTCGAGTGTTCATTAATTACTTAACGATTTTTTATAACTCCAAATATGTTAAAAACATTCGTTTTATCTACTTTCATAATTTATACATCATTAAATCAGTAAATTATTAATTAAACCTAATGTAAACCAAGAAATAGTAAAAAATAAATGATAATTTAGAATATACTAATTTACAAAAAGCTGAGAATCATTAACAGTCCCTGCCCATTTATACAAAACAAAAAAATATTATTCAAATAGCTTCCTAAAAAGAACAAGTTGAGGTTAATCCTCACTAAAATAAATTATACGGTGTTAACATTAAGTTTTATCCCCATATCTTGGACTTTAGCAGGTAATTTGTTCATGCCCTGAGTACTACTGTTTAAACGCATTATTTCCTGTTCAATATAAATTCTATCTGTTTTATTTGATATGAAAATACCTATCTGAAAAGGCTTTTCTGTATCTTTAAATCCATTTATACCTGGTATATAATAATATTCCCATGATCCATCTGCTGAATGACCATTATTTAATTTAATCACAGGTGCTATTTCAGGGTAATACTTTTTAGTCATTGAAAAAACTGTATACAACCATATATCCTTATTTTCAGGGATATTTTCAAATGAACCAGATATTACAAATTGGGAATGCACAGATGATCCTGCATCTGGGTTAATAACACTTATATCTACTTTATTTAGTTCTTCAATGTTTAAGAATCCAAATCCAATAGAGCATACCAGTATAATTCCAATAATACCTAAATATATTCCATAATCCTTCCATGTATCTTTTATAAACAGAATACTATATGCAGCAATGGAAACAATCAAGATCAGGATAAAATAGGAGAATTGTACTGATTGATCAAAGCCATTTAAAATCCTTATATAAAAAGCTATGAGGATCACTGAGAGAATTACCATCATAGATATAAACAATCTCATGATACTTACAGATCTTTTAAAATCATTTTTAGTTTCTGTGGGCTCTTTTTTAGATGAAATAAAATCCCCACTTAAACTGTGTATTCTTTATATAAGGTATTACTTTTTATTCTCATATGGGCAGTTATTCTCCATTTCATCTAGATTTTAGTATTTATTAGCAACAAACAAAAGATTTAATTATTAATTTCAAAAATGTGCTAAATAATTGTTTAAAATAAACTATAAATTAGATACCTGTAGATTTAATCCAGATCAATGTTTAAAAAACGCTCATGTCCTAGAGTTTTCCTAAATAATGTAAATATTTTCATGTAAATATTGTAAATTACATGTTTTTAAGATATTTACTATATTTAACAGGAAGTATAATTCATGCGTGTGTCATAGAGCGTTAAAAAAGAAATTTGTGACTTACCATAAAAATGGAATAAGCCTGCTTTTTACTTTATTTCTATAGTCAGCATATCCTTCCAGATCCTCAAGCATCATCTTTTCTTCTCCAACAATCCTTACTGCAATAAGGAAGAACATTACCACACCAAGTATAAGTCCATATTTAGAACCCAGGAGCAGAGGTGTTCCTATAAAAAACAATACATCTCCCAGATACAGAGGATGCCTTACAAACCCATAAACTCCAGTTGAAACAACCTGCTGTTTTCGTTCAGATTGTATTCTAACCAAAGGAGATAGAAAAGTGTTGTCTGTAAACGCTCTGTATGAGAAGAAGAATGATATTATAAGTAAAATTCCACCAATAGCTTTCAGCCATACTGGAAAGTTAGTTGTCCATGCAAATCTTACAGCATCCAGCGGCATAATTAAAAACCATGTTACAAATACCACACTAATTATATGCATGAGATATCTATCCCATTTCTTTTGATTACCTGTTCCAGGCTTCATAGATCTTTCTTTAAGTAATTCCGGGTCTTCACGGCGCAAATAAATATTTCTTGCCAGCATAAGTCCAATAAACCACAATGCAAAGATCCAACCTTCAATCCAGAACCAGTTGCCTGAAAGGAAAAGAATAAATCCGAACCATATACAAAGAGAAATAGTTTGCGTTATAATTTCTTTCTTTCCGTCATCCACTGCAAAGTCATCATAATTCTTTTCAGTACCCACTAAAACGTCTCCATATA
>JAEYQZ010000166.1 GCA_023409695.1 Methanobacteriota archaeon
GATCTGATTTCTTCTTTTGGTGAATATTTCCAGTATATAGGAATTCCAATGGCTATAAAAATTGCACCTGCTATTATCTGGTTTAGATTGCACTGCGTCATCATATAAATAGATATCAAAATACCTAAAACCGGTACTATGGATGGAATTTTGATACTTCTTCCATATCTTTTTCTAAGTGGAAAAACAGATATGCAGGTCACGAGGTAACAGAAAAGCAGAGTAAAAACTGATAATATGATAAGACTGCTTATGGTTCCAAAGATAGCTGCTGTACCTGTAATTATGCCTTGAACAATTAATGCAATGTATGGAGTATCATATTTCGGATGTTTCCTGGCAAACATTTTTGGTAACAGCCCATCTCCTGCCATTGCGTATGGAATTCGGGATGATGACAAAATACCTGCTTCATCAGACCCTGAAATTGAAAAAAGAGCACCAATAGTAAGAAATATGGCTCCAAAACCTGCAAGAAGGGCATAACCTGCAAGTGCAAGGGGTGCAGTTGATAAAGAAAGCTGCTGCCATGGTACAATTCCAACTATTACAAAGTTTGTTATAATATAGAAAATGGCAACAATACCCATTCCAAGTACTATAGCTTTAGGAATGGTCCTTTTTGAGTCATATATCTCATCTGAAGGGACTGTTACAAGTTCAAACCCTACATAAGCCCAAAATATTAATACAAGTGCACTTCCAATGCCTGTAAGTCCTAAGGGGGCAACTGGTGTGAAATTAGAAATTAACTGTGATGGATTAAATATAAAGAAAATAATGCCGGCCAAAGTGAATAATATAATCGGTGCGAGTTTGAGGGTGGTTAATATATCATTAACTCTACCTGCTTCTCTAACTCCAATATAGTTGATACCTGTTAATATAATGATAAATACAATTTTAATCATGGTTTGGACTATAAAAGGCATACTTGGGAAAAAATACTGGAGATAAGCTACAAATGCGAGAGGAAACACTGCTATGGCACTCCATGATGCTATTAATAATGCCCATCCTGATAAAAATCCAATGAAATCTCCAAAAGCATCTTTAGCATATACATAAGGTCCACCAGCTCTTGGTATCAGTGAAGAGCATTCTGCAAATGATAAAGCTATTATAATTGCCATTACTCCTGCTAAGGCCCATGCAATTATGGAAGCAGGCCCTAAAAGTCCAGCACCAAAAGCTGCTGCAATATATATGTCAGCGCCAACTATGGTTCCAACTACAAGATTTATTACATCAAAAAGACTCAGCATTTTTGTGGGCATACTTGTTTTATATATTGATAAAAGTAAAAATAGATGATTAATTTTTAAGATATGAAAGATTAATGTATAATATACTCGATTTTTAAATATAATTAACAATTGATTTCAATGATTAGATAGGTATGATTAGAATGTTTCAACCAACCAGAAGATGTGAGTCAATACAGCTTTCAGAAATAAGAAAAATGTTTGATATCACTGCAGAAGATGCTATTAATTTAAGCCTTGGAGAACCCGATTTTGACACACCATTACATATAAGAGAAGCTGTAAAAAAAGCTTTAGATGATGGTTTTACTCATTATACGGCAAATAAGGGGATTGTAGAACTTAGGGAAGCTATATCCTGTAAATTTAAAGAGGAAAATAAACTTGATGTGGATCCTGAGTCCATACTTGTAACGGTCGGGGCAAGTCAAGCACTTTATATCAGTCTTCAAGCACTGGTGAATAGGGGAGATGAGGTTTTAATTCCTGATCCTGGATTTCTTTCATATGATGCATTTGTAAAGCTTGCAGAAGGTAAAATGGTCCCAGTAAGTCTTAAAGAAGAAAATGAATTCAGAATGACTCCTGAGGATGTCCTTGATAAAATAACTGATAAAACTAAAGCCTTAATTTTGAATTCTCCTTCAAACCCAACAGGGGCCGTCATGCAAAAAGAAGATATTAAAGGTATAGCCGAAATAGCTGAAGATCATGGTATATATTTGATATCTGATGAAGTATATGAACACATACTTTATGAAGGGAAACATTACAGCCCTGGAAGATATACTGATAATGCAATAACCATAAATGCATTTTCTAAGACCTATGCAATGACTGGATTTAGAATAGGATACATGACCGCAAAACCCGAAATAGCTGAAGAATTGCTGAAGGTTCATCAGTATAATGTGGCATGTGCAAGTTCTTTATCTCAAATAGCAGGGCTTGAAGCATTGACTGGATCGCAGGAATGCGTTGGGGAAATGGTAACTGAATTCAAACGAAGAAGAGATCTGGTAGTTAAAAGATTGAACGAAATGGGAATAGCATTTAAATCACCTAAAGGAGCATTTTATGTATTTCCAAGGGTCCAGAACTCCCAAGAATTTGTAAATAAGGCTATAGAAAAGGGAGTAATAATCGTCAATGGTAGTAGTTTTGGTAAATGCGGAGAAAATCATTTTAGACTGTCTTATGCTTCTTCATATGAAAATTTAGAGGAAGCTATGAACAGATTAGAAACCATTGAAATTTAATTAGAAATTTCTAAGAATTACAGCAAATGAGGTAACTTATTAATCATGTAAATTCTAAATAATTAATAATTACATTTAATAATATTTAGAACAATATAATTCCAATTAAATTGATGTCTAAATATTTGATTATTCATTAAAGTTTAAAATATAATTTAAAATAATTTATAAAGAAGATAATAACTACTATGGGATATTAACTACAAATTAAGTTCGTATTTATAAAATAATCTAGAGGAGATAATTAAATGTCAGAGGAAAACCAACTCGGAACTAAAATCCAGCAAATAAGAGAAAACCATAAAATGACCGTTGAGCAACTGGCAGAAAAAAGCCAGTGCAGCAGGAAGGTTATAGAAAGTATTGAAAGTGGAGATTTGATCCCTTCATTAACACCACTTATAAGGATTGCAAAAGTGTTGGATGTCCGTTTAGGTACTTTTCTTGATGATGCACCCCAAATAGGGCCGGTAATGGTAAAATCAGGTAAGTCAGAACAGGTGATCCATTTTTCAGGTAAAGAAGATCATCCGGATACAAGTGCCCTTGATTTTTATTCCCTCGCTTCAGGTAAGGCTGACAGACACATGGAACCATTTATGATAGATGTACGTCTCCCAGCTTCGAAAGACTATAAATTATCTTCACATGAAGGTGAAGAGTTCATTTATGTCATGGAAGGACAAATTGAAATATTATACGGTCAGGAAAAATACCTGCTTTCTAAAGGGGACAGCATTTATTATGATTCAATTGTACCTCACGATTTACATGCTTACGGTGATAATGATTCAAAAATACTTGCAGTTGTATATACACCATTTTAAAACGAATTTAACAGTTAATACAAATCTAAAAGTGATTTAAATGTTTACAGAGAAAGTTACACCACGATTCGGAGATGCTGATGGACTCCGGCATATTAACAATACTGCACTTGTAGAGTGGTTTGAAGTCGGAAGAAATCCAATATTTAGAATGTTTACACCAGATCTTGACTTGAGTTATGAAAAATGGAAATTGATACTTGTTAGGACTGAATTTGACTACCTCGGTCAAATGTACTATGGAATTGATGTTGAAATTAGAAGTTACATAACTCATATCGGAAACAGCTCATTTACAATAGGCCATGAAGCATGGCAGGATGGAGAGCTCAAGGCAAAGGGAAAAGCTGTCCTTGTACATTTTGATTTCTTAAATCAAGAAAGTATACCCATTCCTGACGTGATAAAAGCCCAATTACATGAGCATTTAATATTAGAAGACAAAAATTGCAAATAAATATAAATAAAAAATTTAGTGTGCATAAAGGAGCCAAAACATGCTTTTTACAGTAAAATGCTCCTAATCTTCATTCTACCTTCTTTTTTTAACACTAATAGCCTCTACAATTAATAATATGCTATTTTTTTAAACGGTTGATAGACCGTTACCAAATATTTCTTAAATGTATTGTTGAGGTGAAAGTATGAAGGAAACCCATAGAATAGAAGATGAAGAAATATTTGAAGAATTTTGTATAGATCGTGATTTAAGACTTAGTACAATGGAGAATTATAAGAGTGCCTTACAAAGATATTCTAATTTTACAAATAAGACGTTAGAAGAGTTAATTATAGAAGCACGGGATGAACAAGTTAAAAATGGTTGGTTAAAAAGTCGTAAGGTTAATAAATATCTAAGGAATTTTAAATTAAGTCTTAAAGATTTAAATTTAGCTGAAAGCACAATAGACCTTATGACCCTGCAAGTAAGAGCTTTTTATAGACATAATGAAATTGAGTTACCAAGAAATAAAAGAAAAGGTATTGGAGAAGTACAAAGGCAAGAAACAATAGATGATCTTCCTAAAATGGAAGAAATAAAGAGATTTATGGAACATTTAAACAGCGTTTATAAGGCAATGACTTTAGTATGCCTATCATCTGGAATGGGAGCTTCTGAGGTTACTTCTATAACTTTTGAGCATTTATATAATGCTTCTTCAATCAATCCTTATCCTGAAACAATAATTCAATTAATTGAACTGTTAAAAGCTAAAGGTGACTTT
>JAEYQZ010000196.1 GCA_023409695.1 Methanobacteriota archaeon
CTAAATCAGATTCCCTCATTTCTACAACTTGTCTTCCAGATAATGTTCCGGTATCTACACCTCTAAATCTCCACATGTAGGTTCTTGCCCTATCATATGGCTGAGCAGGTGCGTTGTACATTGAATCAGTAAATTGAACGTATCTTGTTCTGTTACCAGCTGCTGCACCAGGAATAGGTTCTACAAGCTCTTTCATCATGTCTTCTCCGAAGTCCATTTCTTCAAGAGGAGGGTGAACGCTTTTGTAGCCTTCTCCAGGGTTTCTGTGACCTAATACTTTAACTATATCTTCATCAGCAATTTCCCTGATTTTTTTAAGTTCAAAATCAGGATCCATGTGATTCCTACGGTTTTCAGCAATTTTTGTTTCTCCAGGGGAGTATTGCGGTTTATAAGCCATTTTTAATCACCTATTAATTTTACAGTATCTTGGGACTTTGCTTTTGGATCCACCATCCCAATGAGACGTGGATCAATGTTATTATCAATCCCATAACCTACTTTTAAGTAATCTGAAACAGTAATATTTGTTTTAGTGAAAATACCTGTTGAAACTTCGAATCCAAAGCTTAAAGTATTTCCCAGCAGATTTTGAAGTTTTTCAAGGAATAAATCAAGATTTTCGTATTTTACGGTTAATATTAATTCTCCAACAGATACACGTAGTTCTACGGAATCGTTTTTAACTTTAATAACCTTCCGATCTTCATGATTAACTTGAGTTCCTTTTGCAGGGCCGTATCCTACAGTTTTAGGTATGGAATTCCCATTTATCATAACCCTTAAAATTCCATCATATTCCATAATACTATTAAGTATTTTTTCAGTTGTTTCGGGTTTTAAACGCCTGTAAGGGAATATTTTAACATCAACGGCCTTTATTTCTTCCATATTACCGCCTCAAATATCATTTTCTTATAATTTATCCTTTACTTCTCTAGCTCCATCTGCAACGTACTTAACTGGTTCTTTGAAGTATTCTATGTCTCCGTATACTGTACCCATTAATCCAGATGTGGATTCAACTGAGAACATTTGAGTACCAGCATCTAAACACATTGCTGCTGCTGCACAAGGTATTGTGAATCCTTTACTGTGTCTGGTTACTACGTGGTTTCCGTGGAAAGTACCAGGACTTCCTCCTCCATATATAGAGTGAGAGAAGAAACTCATTCCTACACCAACCCCTTCTACACGTCCGTAATCGACGCCAGGAAGGCCGGTTTCGTATTCGAGTATATCGTTGTAGTATAATAATGTGGATGGAACTCCCTGAGCTGCTCTTGCTGCACCGATGTTTACTATAACAGATGCTATTAAACCTGATGCTGCGTAAGCGTTCCATAGAGCCCAATCGTTAGGTTCGTATAATTTGAATCCGGATGGCATGGTTTTTGCTACTTTAATGACACCATCGTCTAAAGCTCTTTCTACGAGTGATGCAACTACTGTTCCAACAGTACCTTTTCCGTTTTCTTTAACTAAGTCAAATACTAAGTTGTTAGCATTTAAACCTTGGTATGCCATTCCTAATAAGTGGAATCTTTCGAAAGCACCTAAAGCGTCACCAGTTTCAAATGCAGAGGTGTGTTCTAAAATGGAAGATAAAGCTACTGCGTTTAAGGTGTTTTTCTTAGTGATTGCTACTACGTGGTTAGCCATTATGTTTCTAAGACCGTATCCAAGTCCTTCGAGCATAACTGGAGGTCCAAGAAGTGCTGAGACATTTGCACCATTGAAATCTACAGTTTGTGGGTATTTTCCTAAAACTGCGGTTTTAACTGCAGGTGCATCATATTTATCTACATCAAAAGTGTCTATGATTGCCTGAACGACTGCTCCACCAGTAACTAATGTGGATACTGTGTAATCAGCTGCCATACTCATTCTCTGTGAAGGTAGCTGAACAAGAACCTGATCCCCATTGTTAATTAATTTAAGATTGAAATCGTCATTTTCGTCTATTTGAATTATTTTTTGAACTTTTTCAGTGATTGCATCTACGTTATCAACTATTGCTAAACTTAATTCCCTTCCAGGAACAAAGTTTGCTTTTCCACCGTAAGCTGCGCTTGCCAGTGATTTTTCTATCCCGGCTAGGTTGACAGCTACAGAACGTTTAACTTCTTGTACAATCTTAGAAATAGTAGGGTTGTACATTGGACTAACTGCTTCTAAAGGAACGTTTTCTTCTAAAAGCTTTCCATCTACTCCATATAGGTCTATTTTATCTTCATATGTTGGCATAAAACTTACACCTCTTATATATTGTTTTCATTCTAAAATGAAATTTAAGGAGGATAAGAGACCATATTAGTCTCTCGCCCATTTAGCAGTTATTTTTTAAACAGAAACAGTTAAAATAAACCAATAGTGGCAAGTTATTCAGATAAGATCTCCCAATCGGAGGGAAAATATGGTTTAACTCAACATTTTATTTCTGTTTAAAGGAAGTCATAGATCTCGTCGGAATTAGAAAAATGATAACGCTAGGAGATTAATATAATCCTGGTTATTCGTTTCACATTTCCATGGTTATGACTTAGTGCATTATTTGTAACCATCGGTAATCTTGTTACTGATGGTTACAATATAGCCAATGGTTAGTTTTGATATTTAAATGTTTTGTTTAAAAAAAGCAATGTACATATGAAGATATAATAAAACATAATTTTCCTACATCAAACTAAAACAAATGTTTTCATAGAATTAAGGATGTTATATGTCCTTTTAATTAAAATAGATTTCTTTTAATTATTTTTTATTTGGAGAAAAATATTACAAATATAACCATCGGTTATTTTGTTACCAAATAATATTCTATAACTAAGAGTAATTTAGTATATAAAGGTTTTGGTTTTAAGGACTCCATTTGAGCTAATTTTGAATTATTTAACACATAAAAATGAAATAAGTTATTAAAGTTAATTAAATCGCGCGACACAAATAAAAACGATATTATTTAATCCTGAGTTTAAATTAAGCATTAAAAAGTAGTTAATATATTTTAACTATACTACTTATTCAAAAAAATTAGGTATTAAATATCAAGAATAACCTGCACCATAACTCCATTATCCTGTTTAACATCCATCAAGTGATATGTAACTGCTTTTACCTCAGCCCGACTTTCATGGATTTCAGGATTAAATTCTTCGCCCCATGCTGTTCCTTTTAAAGAGAAACCTTCCTCTTTTTTCTCTATTTTGACCTCAAATTTAGAGAATATTAAATAATCAACGTCCAGCAAAACAAGAAACTCTGAAAGCCAGTCATATAAAAGTGCATATTCATCCTCAGATTCAACTTCAATTTTCCGTTCTATTACAGGTTCTATTTTTGATGTATCTGTTATTACTTCAAACATTGCAAGGGCGGCATTTTCAAATGATTCTTCCAGCGTCTTTCCATATGCTTTATAGCCCACGTCTGCTGTGACCTCAAAAAATTCAAACTTTTTGCTTTGATTATCGTTTTTCACAGTGCTACCTCAAAAAAAAATATGAATATATGGTTATATTAAACTTTGGATAATCTAGGCAACTTCTCTTGGAAACTCTTCTCTCACTTTTTTAGCTTCTAATCCTCTTCCAAGTCTTCTTGCAACCTCTTCATAATACTCTTTGGTCCTTGGTGTTGTAGATGGATTAATCTTATTTAAAGCAGCTTCAAAGTGTTTTTTTGAAACTTTTTCTATTTTAATATTTTCATGGAGTGCAATAACACCCGCTTTCCTGCATAAAGCTTCTATATCTGCTCCAGAATATCCTTCTGTCTTTTTAGAAAGATCTACAAGATTCACATTATCCCCAAGCGCCATATTTTTAGTATGGACTTTTAATATGTCAAGACGTGCCTTTTCATCAGGTGGTGGAACAAGAACAACTTCATCAAATCTTCCAGGACGTAATAATGCCGCATCAATTAAATCAGGCCTGTTTGTGGCGCCGATTACTACAACACCCCTCAGCTCTTCTAAACCATCCATTTCAGAGAGCAATGTGTTTACCATTCTTTCAACTACCCTAGGTTCACCAGCTGCAGATCCTCTCATAGGGGCAATAGCATCTATTTCATCAAAAAATATTATACATGGAGATGCCTGTTTCCCCTTTTTAAATATTTCGGCTATTTTTCTTTCAGATTCTCCAAACCACTTGCTTAAAATCTCTGAACCTTTAACTGATATAAAGTTGGCCTTTGATTCTGTGGCAACAGCCTTTGAAAGCATGGTCTTACCAGTTCCAGGCGGTCCAAATAAAAGAATTCCTTTAGATGGTTGGATCCCAATCCGTTTGAAATCTTCAGAATTAGTTAACGGCCATTCTACAGCTTCTCTGAGAGTTTCTTTTAATTCTTCCAGCCCACCTATGTCTTCCCAGCGGATATCCGGAACTTCTATAAAAACCTCACGAAGTGCAGATGGGCTAATTGATTTTAAAGCTTCCATAAAATCATTATTGGTTACAAACAATTTTTCAAGGACTTCTTGAGGAATAGTCTGCTCTTCAAGATCTAATTCAGGCAATATCCTTCTGAGCGCATTCATAGCAGATTCTCTGCACAATGCTGCCAGATCTGCCCCAACGAAACCGTGGGTTATATCAGCGATTTCTTCCATATTTACATCATCTTCCAGAGGCATTCCTCTGGTGTGAATCTGCAGTATTTCACTTCTACCATCCCTATCAGGAACTCTAAGTTCTATCTCTCTATCAAATCGTCCTGGCCGTCTAAGCGCCTGATCAAGTGCATCTGGCCTGTTTGTTGCACCTATAACTATGACTTTACCCCTTTCTTTTAATCCATCCATTAGTGCAAGTATCTGGGCAACAACCCTACGCTCCACTTCTCCTGTAACTTCTTCTCGTTTAGGTGCAATGGCATCAATCTCATCTATAAATATTACAGTGGGCGCATTTTCTTCAGCCTCTTTAAATAAATCCCTTATTTTTTTCTCGGCTTCCCCTACATATTTACTCATAACTTCAGGGCCGTTTATAGCAACGAAATTTGAACCGCTTTCATTTGCAACTGCCTTAGCAAGGAGGGTCTTTCCAGTACCTGGAGCTCCATGTAAAAGAACTCCACGGGGCGGATCAATTCCAAGTCTATCAAATATTTCAGGATGGCGCAGGGGCAGTTCTATCATTTCCCTTACTTTCTCTATCTCCTGTTTCAATCCACCTACATCATCATATGTAACATCTGGAACTTTTTTTTCAACTATTTCCACAGCCTCAGGCCGAACTTCGATTTCTGTAACATCATCTATTCTTACAATACCTGCAGGATTAGTTGATACAACTGAAAATTTAATCTCACCCAGTGAAAACGGAGTTGTGGATTCAAAAAATTCTCTAAAAACTTTTTCACCACCAGGAAATTCTCTAAAAGTTTCCCTTGTTCTTCTTGGAGATATTAATGACAGAATATCTCCCCTTGCTGCTGCTCTACCCATTATATTCCTTTTTATGATGTCCCCCGATGCCATTATCCTTAAACCTTTTGTTGCAGGGGCAAGGACAACTTTTCGAGCAATTCTTATTTTAGCATGTCTTATAGTTACTGTTTCACCTATGGATGTGCCTGCGTTTGATCTGGTAAGTCCGTCCATTCTTACTATTTCAAGCCCAATATCTGCTGGATAGGCATGGCCAACTATGGCACCTGTTGTCCTTTTACCGATTATCTCAACAATATCGCCAGGTTCAATGTCCATCTCCCTGAGTAATTCATTATCCATTCTTATAATACCCTTTCCAACATCTTGCTGCAATGCTTCTGCAACTCTAAGCTCAACTTCGCCAAGTTCAGGCATTAAAATCCCTCCGTGAAAGTAAAATCAAATAATGGACAATATACTCTAATATTTATGTTAATACATTGATATATATTTTTGTAAAGTTATTCCTCCTTATTTTAATTACTTTTCATGCGCTCTCTATCTCTTCCTTTAAGTAACTGCAAATAGAGGATTTAAACAAGGAAGTGATTAATATGTTAAAAACAAATAGAAACACCTCAATTGATCTTAGAAAAAAACGAAGTTACATAAATTTAGAAGGAATAAATATGGTATCATGCATTACAATAGCAATGATAGTACTTATTTTCGTTTTAAGCGTTGCAGTATTTGCTTCATACCCTAATTCAAATATGCCTGCCGGTATTTAAAATATGTCAATGAAACTTAATACAATTAAAAATAGATCTAATTTTATTGTCTTAGAATTCATATTATTCAAAGTCAAACACTGAAATATCTAAAGCCGGGCCATACATTTCTGGATTTCTTCTGTATCGAATCTAAGTATTATAATCCTTGAGTTACCTTTTACTCCTTTTCCAGTGAATCTAGTATCAATAAGCCTTAAAAATTCAAGTTTATTTAAAATGCGGTTAAATGAAGCATAACTTGACTTAGTTTTTTTACTGAATTGACTGTAAAGTTCCCCTGCAGTTAAATCCACATCTGAAGTTCGTATAAGATCCAACAATTTTCTCTCATCATCTGATAAAGACTTGAGAGTGTACATAAGATTTATAGAACCTGTGTTTTTAAGTGCCTCTTGAATATGTTTTCTTTCTATTGTTTTAGACGCATCAGCTTCAGCCAGATTTCCGCTTATCCTTAAAAGGTCAATTCCAACCCTTAAATCACCGTTAGAGACAGTATATTCAGTTATTTCATCCAACAATTCATCTGAAATGACTTCGCTGTAAAAACCAATTCGGGCCCTCTCTTTTAAGATATCTTTTATTTCATCCTTTGAATAAGGATTAAATATTATCTCCTGAGGAATGAATATAGAATTAACATTTTTATCAAGCATGAACCTGAATTCAATATCAGACAGGATAGCAAAAACTCCAGTTCTTACCCCTTCAAATGATTCATGAGCCCTTAAAATATCATAAAATATCTTATTGGCATTTTTACTGTAAAATAAGTAATTAATATCATCTAATGCAACAATAAGAGCTTTACCTTCGTTTGAAAGGTGCTGCATTATATTTTGATAAATTCTGGAAAATGGGACCCCCGTTTCTGGAGGAGTGTGTCCAAAAATCTTCTGATAAATCTGTGAAAATATACCGAATCGAGTTGTATGTATCTGACAGTTTATATAAACACAAACCACCTTGTCTGATGTTCGCTCCACCATTTCAAATATTTTTTTAATGGCTGTTGTTTTTCCAGTTGCACATGAGCCCAGTATGACCCCATTAACCGGCCTTCCGCTACGTAATGCAGGCCTTATGCTGATTGCAAGGGCTTCCATTTGCGATTTTCGATGCATAAAATTGTCAGGAATATAATCTGGATTAAATGCATCTATATTTTTAAACAGAGTTTCATCATAGAGGAGGAGGTCATCAATGTCCATGGTCTTTACCTAAAAGCTCATTGTTTGAGTGGTTTTTTAATAATTATGTATATCAATACTAGCTTTATTTTTATCTATTTCCTTATAAATCTATATAATATATACTACTTATTGGTACCCTATTTAATTATTTATTGATTCAATGAAAACATTATTTATACTCTATTTTGGTAAGGTTATTAAAATCAAACAAGAGATAAAACTATATATCCAATTTTTAGCGCTAGAACTATCTAACTGGAGAAGCATGATGCTCCTATGACAAATATTACATTTAAACAAGTCTTAATGGAAAACTAAGGTAAAATCCAGAATAATAAACTAATTAAAATTAAAACTAAAGCACTGTAACCAACAGGATTCCAGTTTATCTGTTTATCATAATTAGATTCTAATGAATTACTGCAAAATACACATGTTTTTGAAGTTTTCACATTTTCTTTTCCACAGGTAGGGCAAATATTGGGCTCATTAAACTGTTTTAATATTTTACCACAGAATACACATATTTTCGAACTTTCAATATTTTCTTTTCCACAGGTAGGGCAAATATTTAATCTACTCAATGACCTTTTTTGATTGTATCGCTTGTGGAGTTTTTTAACATATTTTAAAGATCCTCCACATTGACATTTACTAAAGTCTTGCGGGGATTCTCCCGCCTGAAGTACATAATAGCCCTTACATTTTTCGCAAACAAGATAAGGCATCTAATCACCGCTTATGTTTTCACAAGATTCCAATTAACCTGAATTTATGTCAAAACTTGCAAAAGAATAATTATTTTCACCACATAAGCTAGATATATGCCCTAAATCTAATACAACTAAAACAATTGAAATAAATAGAAATCTAAAAGCCGATTTCTTCAAATTATCCCCTCCTTTATGCCAAATAATTATTTTTTAGAGGATAATAATATTATTTACTATTATATTCAAATAGAAAGAATTATATCATTTATTATTAAATAATGATAATATTCTAGTTTGTTTTGTTTTTTTAATTTCTAAAAAATATGCATAAAATGCCAATAAATGCAGATTTTATTTTTTTAGTCTAAATAAAAATATATTAACTTTTTAAAGTAAATATAATGAGATTATAATGTTACTAATTCCAAAATAATGTTGAAAAAAAAATATAATCAATATTACATATCATAGAGGAAATTATTGATAAATTTATTCAAGAATTACTCTAGAATTCAGTTTCTCGGCCAGTACATTATTACTATCATCCCTATAAGAGCTATAATACCTCCTATAATATCAAAACGATCAGGAATTACCTTATCAACCTGCCATCCCCAAAGTATGGCCATTACTATGAAAACTCCACCATAAGCAGCGTAAACTCTTCCAAAATTTGCTGGTTGAAAAGTTGCAA
>JAEYQZ010000202.1 GCA_023409695.1 Methanobacteriota archaeon
ATAATTTGACTCATTATCCGATATTTTTAATATATTTAACTTACATATTAATATTATCAATTGGGTGGTACTATGCTGGATTTGGGGATACAAAAGAGTAGTAAGGATAAGAGTGATGAATATAACACAAAGTTTCTAAATCAACTTGATCCTGGAGAAGAAATAACAGGCGAGATTTACATTGGGGAAATGAAAAAGAGATTAATTAAAAAAGCAGAAATTGATGAATTTTATGTTATAATTACAGACCATGAAAATAAACAAAAATGGATATGTGGATTTATAACATCTTATTACCCAAAATCAGGCAATATTTATGGTGAAAAAGGAGGTAGGGTCTACAATTTAATTGACAGTTTAAACCATGCCCTCAATAAAGCCCCTATGAATGTACAGGAAAGTTACTCCGTTAATTTTGATACATTTAGAAAGACAGTAAATGAAAATGTGCAAAAAATCAAAATTAAAGCAGTTCAATCGTGGAATCCTGGTGCCAAAGCATGTAATCTTGAAGTAATCGATGCAAAAAGTAGTTCTACTGTAGAAAAACATGAAACCACTGGCTTGGAACAGTTAGCACATGATGATCCAGTGATTAAAATAGCATATGATGGCCTTTTAAGTAAAAACAGTGAAATCACCAAGAAAAATTTAGCTTTCAAACTCAAAGCGATGTTAGATAATGGAGATATATCCAAAAATGAATTTAAAGATGCGCTCCAGAAAATAGATAAATTATAATTTTAATTCTATGTCTACTTTTTACTTTCCCCATTTTGGCAGAAATAGAGCGTGGGTTCTCCATTTTTTAAATTGTTTTCATTCCAAACAGGACATCTTTCACATATGCACATTTTTTTAGGGTTAAGATCCTTGCATAATGCCTTTCCCACAGAGCAGTACATTCCCGGAACTCTATCTGCTTCAAAATACATCCCACTCTCACTTGCCCATGCTATTTCCTGCATTATTCTCCATTTGCCTTTGGCACATATACTTTCTGACTGAACAGGGCATTGTGGGCACAAACACCTTTTGATGTTCATCACGCTGAATTCAACTTTGCTCATATAATTTATTATATCATAACTAATTTTTATTTTTTAATAATGATCTGCAGAATCAATTAAAAAGTTTTTGAAACTGCAGATTAATAATGATATAATATAATTTATTATTATACTATTTGGTAGACTTTCAAATTTTAAAAGTAATTTGTGATTCTATTCACTGATAAAATTATCAGCAATTAAAAAGTTAAAAATGATAAGTTTACAGTCAGATATCATAAAATTACAAATTAATAAAATAGCGTTTAATAGGTTTGTAGGTATATATGTAGTGGCTGATTTACACCAGTTTTTAAGATTTTTATTTTATTTCTAATTTTGGAAATTTTTGATGTTACTTAATTAAATAATTTGAATAAAAGAAGTCGCTTTCAGTGTTTGAAATTTTTATAAATTGTAATTAGTTAGATGAGACTGACTTTTTATATAATAAGGATATGAAGCGAATCCTTATTATATAAAAAGTGAAGAACTACTATAAATTCGAATTTGATAAAATATAAATTTATTTAATGTAATGCAGCGCTAATTTGCTGGTTACTATCGTTTTAGCCCTTAAAAGAGCTTTATCTGTGTAATCACAGTTTTTGATTTCTAATTCAATTTTTTGAAGTAAAGGTTCTAAATCTGATGGTTTGCATTTATAAGCAGCATCTAAAAAATTATTTGCCATATCAATACTATCAAAATTATCCATTTAAGCAGACCTCCACTATTTTAAATTTATATTAATATAGTTGTCTTCACAATAGTTTAGGTTTTTTGATTAAAAAAAATACCGTTTTTCACAAATGATTAAAAACACTTGTGATTTTAAAAGTATATTCACCTGTTGTATCAACTTCAATGTGTAAAAGAATAAAAATTAATAATAAATATGATAATTGTAATATCAATATATAATAAATTTGCCTAATAGTGCTGTAGAACTCATATTTTAGTGATCTTACATGTTAGAAAAATTTCATGTAATTTTGTTATTTTTGTACAATTAAACGTCAAAAATCTGTAATTTTTAACGTTGAAGGAAGCAAAGCATTTGAAAATCATAGATTTTCAATTTTCGTGGACTTCTTTATATAATAGAAGGTTACTCAAAAGATCGTAACATTGATTCAATGGAATCTTCATTATTATTGATTCATAATAATTTAATTTATTTCTATTTCCTATCTAACGCCTCAAAGATAAAGCGTGGTCTATTACCATATTTTTTTATATATTTTTCTATTTCTTCTTCACTACCAGCATTTGGATGATTTCTAACTATTTTAATAGTCTCTTCCTTTGAATATGCTATTATAACCACATCAAATAAGCTCTTCAATAGAAAAACCAGTATTTTAGATATAATTTTGAAATCTGTGAGTATATCATAGCGAACTCCTCGAAACTTTATGACCCAGGAGGTTTGTGCAACAATATTAATCTTTTTTAAATCTCTGTAATGCTTAATATATTCATATAATACTCTAAAATATAGTGAAAAAGTACGAGGGCCATTTTCTTCAGTCCAAAGACTTAGGCCCATTTTATCAGGGTCGATATGTTCTGAATCAAGGAAAGAATCAGCAAAAAGAACAAGATCATATTCACGTGCTTTCTTATAGGCATTTTCCTTAGTTTTAACTCCCATATCCTCATTAAGAATATCCCAGAAAATTTTGAATACATCACCAGGTTTGGAATCAGTATCAATGAACAAATGAGCATCATGAATATTAAGATCAAGTAAAGAAATAGCTTGATGTATATTGGCTGATTTTCCTGTTCCTGGTGTGCCTAAAACAAGTACAAAATGTCCTTTAGATTTTTTTAAAGTTTTTAATTTGGAATATAATTTGTAAAACGATTTGGTTTTTATGAAGCTGCGATTGTCTTCTGCAGATAAAACTTTATGATTTGTCATTAAAACTATATTAGGTTAATATTATTGATAAAAGTTAATAATAAAATAAAAAGAAAATTAATCTACCTTCTAAGTTTACATAAAAATTTAAACGCAATAAACGCGATTATGGTTAATATAATTAGTATAACATTACAATTGCGATAATTCCAAAAATTCCCAGCTTTCCAAGAAAACCTAAGCTTATACATTTCCATAGCATGGTGAGTAAGGGATTCAATATTAAATCACCTATAATTTTCAACTTCTTAATAATGGTAATGTTGAGCACATGATCGTAATATCTTAAAATAGAGCTTTAAATTTAATAATTTTAATTCTTAAACACTCAATTGTTCATGGTTTTAAGTATATTTAGACCATATATCTCTGTTTTCAGTAAAAAAAGTTAAAATTAATTTCTAAGACTGAATAAATTGCTATTTAATTTTTTCAACAATTTTAACTCAGAAAAACCATAAAATTATAACATTAAATGCTTAAAGAAATTTTATGAAAGTATACTTATACATGTTAAACACCTTAGCAGATTGGGAAATCAGTTATTTGACAGCAGAACTAAACAGTGGCAGATATTTGGATAAAACAAAACCTTCAGTTGAACTTATAAAAATTGGGAACACTACCGAACCTATAAAAACAATGGGAGGTATTATAATTACTCCAGATGAGAGTATTGATAATATTTGGTTTAAGGAAGATGATTTACTTATTTTACCTGGAGCAGATACATGGATGGAAAAGGAAAATAAAAAAATAATAGATATTGTTTCCGGTATTATAAATGAAAAAGTAATTATTGCAGCAATTTGCGGAGCTACAGTCGCCCTGGCAAATAAAGGAATATTAAACAATAGAAAACATACCAGTAATGATATAGAAGTTTTAAAAATGTTTTGTCCTGAATACACCGGAGAAAATTTCTATTTAAATCAACCAGCAGTTACAGACGACAATCTAATAACAGCCAGCGGTATTACCCCATTAGAATTTTCATATGAAGTATTAAAAAGAATAAATGTAATGAAAGCTGAAACACTGGAAGCATGGTATCAGTTGTATAAAACTAATGAATCAAAGTATTTCTATGCCCTAATGGAATCCCTTAAAGAAGCATAGAGAAATTTTATTCTTTAAATAAATTTATCGCTATAAAAATATATTATGACTCACAAGATCGTAATATTGATTTTTTTATAAGTTATTGTATGTTGGTATTTTCAGTTATTAGATTTTGAAAAATTTGTTGAAATTTTGTAATTTTGGTACGTACTTCGTAATATAATGGTTTAACGAACTAAAATTGAACTGAAATCAAAAAAAATATTTAAATATATTTTATTTTAACCATGTATTTCATCACTTCTGTTCTTATATTTTTTTATTTAATCTTAAATATCATATTAAATATTAACATATGACAATTCTATACAGTAAGGTTCAATTAAAAGAGCCACCTCTTTAAGAATATTCATATCGATCTTTCTATTAGAATTCAAAATAAACTGAGGTATAGTGGAAGGGAACAAAACATTATAATACTTAGGTTTTTGTTCAATTTTAAAATTGTTATCTATGAGTGTAACAATAGAACTAATCCATACACCATCCATATTAACTCCATTATCTTCCAAAAATTTCTTTAAAGACATTGAATTGGCCATTACCTGTCTTCCAGGTTGCCCTTTTGCTTTTTTAACTCTGTTACCATTTTTGTAGAATAATTCATTACCTTTAACTAAGAAGAACCCTTTATAATTCTTGGTTTCAATTACATAGATCCCTGTAGGCCCTACTACTACATGATCCAGATTTCCATAACTTCCTGGAAATTTAACATCATTAAAAACAAAATAATCTTCAGGTAACTGGTTTAAATATTCTGCTACGATATATTCTCCTTTTATTCCTTTATTCCAGCTTTTCCCATTATTATATCCATAATAAATTAATCCTGCACCAATAATTAAAACCAATAGCGATAAAAAAGTAACTATAAATCCAATAAGTCCAATTAGACTAAAAACTGCACCTATGATTAATATGGAATTATATTTAGAGCTCTTTTTTTCAGCATATCCTTTACCTACAGCTATTTTTTCTCTTTGAGCGTCATTCTTTTTGTTATAATAGTCATCAAAGCTACTGTAAAATTTTAATTTATCGCCACAGTTTTCACAAGTATCAAAATCAATAAAGTCTTCATCTATTTCATAGTAAACATCGCAGTTATCACAGATCAAGTATCCCATTATAATCCCCTTTGATCAAGTATTTGTTAATATATTATAATATTATTTATGATTTTATGAAGATAAAAAAAGTTATCTAACTAAATTATAAATTAATCACTTTAAAAGATTAATTATTATTTTTAAAGATTTATAAAAGTCAATATATTTAAAGATGAGATATACATCAAATGATACATTTTTAAGCATTTCTAAAAACTTTTAATAATTAACAAATAAACATTAGAATAAAAAAACAACCACCAAACACTTTTTAACAAAAAAATTAGATAGTAAAATTTATTTTGAACCAGCATTAAAATAGTATTAATCTTTTAAATAATATTCAATAAACAGTCTTATTGAAGATGGAATGATGAAAAAAGCTTATGAATCTACAATAGAAAATCGGCTTAAAGCATTTGACAATATGCTTGAAGGGATTGCTATTCATGAAATTATATACGATTCATTAAATAATGCTGTTGATTACATAATTATTGATGTAAATCCTGCTTATGAAGATATAACTGGATTAAAAAAAGATGAAGTTCTTGGAAAGAAAGCATCTAAAATTTATAAGACGGATAATGTTCCTTATATTGATATTTATTCAAAAGTGGCCATGACCGGCGAACCTGAATATTTTGAGACTTATTTTGAGCCAATGAATAAATATTTCCGAATTGTAGTTACTTCTCCTGAAAAAGGGAAATTTGCCACGTTTTTTGAAGATATAAGTGAATATAAAACTACAGAAAAAAAATTAAAAGAAATTGAAAAACGTTACCATCTGATTTCTGAAAATATAGGTGATGTTGTATGGCTTTTAGATATTAATTCAGGCAAATTCAATTATGTAAGCCCATCAGTATACCAGTTAAGAGGTTACACCTCCCATGAAGTACTTTCACAATCCATAGAAGAGGTTTTAACCCCTGAATCTTATCAATTCATTATAAAAAACATGCCTTCTCGTATAAATGCCCTTAAAAATGGAGATAAATCTGCAAGGGTACAAACTAATGAAGTAGACCAAATTTGTAAAGATGGCAGTATTGTACCTACTGAAGTGGTGACAACCTTCTTAACCAATGAAAAAGGAGAAGTTAATGAAGTATTAGGAGTAAGCAGGGACATTACAAAACGTAGAAAAGTCCAGATGCAGTTAAAAGAAGCACACGATCTTCTTGAAGAAAAAGTAGAAGAGCGTACAAAGGAGCTTGAAGAAGCCTATAAAGCACTAAGCGAGAGTGAAGAAAAATTCCGTGGAATTGTAAATAATGCAAATGATATGATAACTCTTTCTAAAGTAAAGGAAAATGGAGCCATAGGAAACTTTATTGAAGTAAATGACGTAGGAACTAAACTTTTAGGTTACAGCAAAGAAGAATTTTTCAACATGACTCCTTATGACATAGTTCATCAGGATACTACTGTTTCTGATGCAGAAATAGCATCGGAAATGTCAAAAAAGGGGCATGCAAGACATGAAAGTATGTTGATAGCTAAAGATGGATCTAAAATACCATTTGAGGTTGCAACCCATTCTTTTAAACTTAAAGGAAAAAATGTGGTACTTGCAGTTTCCAGGGATATCAGCGAACGTAAAAATGCAGAAAAACAATTAAAACAAATAATACAGGAATTAGAACGTTCAAACAAGGAATTACGGAGCTTTGCTTATATTACCAGCCATGATTTACAGGAACCATTACGTACTATGGGCAACTATGCTGGACTCTTAAAAATGCGTTATAAAGGGAAATTTGACCCGGATGCTGATGATTTCATTGAATATATAAGCATTGGTGCTCAGCGGCTGAAGGATATGATTCAAGGACTGCTTGATTATTCTCAAGTAGGAACACAAGAAGGAGAATTCATTGAATTTAATAGTCAAGAAGCGCTTGATAATGCATTAGTTAATCTCCATTCTTCAATTGAAGCATGTTGTGCAGAAGTAACTTACGATAAGCTTCCAACAATAACTGCAAATAAAGACCAAATTTCACGTGTATTCCAGAATTTTATTGGAAACGCTCTCAAATTTCGAAAAGAAGGTTTGCAGCCTAAAATTCATATTTCAGCTGAAAAAGGAGATAATGAATATGTATTTTCAGTTAGTGATAATGGAATAGGCTTAGAAGAACAATATAAAGACCATATTTTTGAAATTTTCAAACGCTTACACACAATTGGAGAATATCAGGGCACAGGAATCGGTTTAGCTATAGTTAAACGGATTATAGAACAACACGGTGGGCGAATTTGGGTTGAATCAGAATACGGCAAAGGTTCGACATTTTATTTTACTAT
>JAEYQZ010000203.1 GCA_023409695.1 Methanobacteriota archaeon
TTGCAACTGTATGGCCCATAATACTTATGATACTTAATCTTAAGGGTATAAGGGAAGCATCTGGTGCAAATAATGCGCTTGTTGCGTTGAAAATTATAGCATTACTAGTTTTTATTGTAGTAGGTAGTTATTTTATCTTATCTAATGGTAATTACTCCAATTATCATCCATTTTTCCCTCAAGGGATTAAAGGGACGCTTTCAGGTGCAGCAATAATCTTTTTTGCATTTATAGGGTTTAATACCATTGCAATAGTTTCTGAAGAGGTAAGGAATCCTGGAAAAAATGTGCCGAGAGCCATACTTTATGCATTTGCTATATGTACGTTACTTTACATTGGGGTTTCACTGATTGCAGTTGGTTTAGTAAATTGGCAAATTTTAGGTACATCTGCAGCGCCTATTGAGACTGCCCTAAAAGTTGCAACAAATAATTTACTGATCCTGGAATTTGTTGCCATATCTGCACTTTTTGCAACCACTTCTGTGATTCTTGCTTCCATTATTGGAGGTTCAAGAGCTTTATTTTCCATGTCCAGAAAAGAAGTACTTCCCAAAGCATTTTCCAGGATCTCAAAGGGAGGGGTACCTATATTTACAGTAGTTATAACAGGTATTGCAATATCAGTTATTGTAGTTATAGTTTCAGGTAATCTTGATGTTTTAGCATCCATTTTCAATTTAGGGACTTTGATAACATTCTTTTTTATAAATTTAAGTCTTATACAGCTTAGGAGGAATTGGCCAGATGTTAAAAGAGAATTTAAAGTCCCATTTTATCCAGTAACACCCATTTTAGGCATTATAAGTTGTATTGGCTTAGCGTTTTATTTAAATCCCACCGCAGTTATATACGGAGGTTCATGGATCATTATCGGTATCATATTATATTTCTTAAACAGGTGGCGTATCCAAAGAAAACAAACAAATGAATAATATTCAAGATTTAATCAAAATACCAACCTAAAAGGTGCGAATTGCAGAGGCCATATGATATGAATTTGAAAATCTATAGTAGAGGTGATTGAATGACTAAATTTGAAGAACTTTGTGAAATTTATACCAATGCAGAGAATGATTTTTATAATTACAAGTGGAAATGTATAGATTTTGCAAAAAAGATAGGAAATGAAGTTGCAAATTATTTAGGATGTAAAACAGAAGATATACAATATTACTCATATGATAAAGAAGGCAATCCTAACGAGGTACACCACCGAGATGCCTTATTTTTAAGAAAAGACACATTCTGGCACTATGGCATGGGGATTAATCTGTATATACTGGGTAATAAAGACCCTTCTATGTCACGTCAATTTGAAATGGCTATTAAAGGAAAAAAGAAGAGTTTTATTGTTCTATTTCCCAAACTAAATGAAAAATTTACAATTAATCCTAATAAACCTGAAGATTTCCAGCCAGTTAATGATTTAATCTTTAATGACATTAAAGATCATTTTGAAAATCAACTTGAAAAGTTTCTAAAACAGGAATCAGTAGAACATTATCCAGAATATATATGATGTATAAAAAATGATCCAGCTGGAATAAACAGATTTAACGTCTAAATTATTTGTCAGTAGTTCTATATTCCAAATTAATTATTTAGATATCTTTAGATTAAGCATGTAAACAAAAAAGATTTAAAAAATAATTACTCAACGTATGACCCCTCCAAACCCTTTCAGTAAGCTTTCAACATCAAACCGAGCATCAGAGTTTATAACTTCATACTTAATAGTAACGCTTACCTCTCCAGATGATATCTGGCTTCCATGATATATATCCTCAATTGAAGCATTGATTACTCCTTTTAAGCCATCAATTGTATTTACAATAATATCTGGACTGCAGTTTTCGGGAAATACAGCTGAAACAGAGTAAGTCTTATGGGGATAATTTTCAATCTTCCACTTGTATATTTCTTTATCACTTAATACTTCTACATTAGATAATTTAAGCTTTGTTTCTTTGTCATTAATGTTTAAAGTTAAAAAATCATGAGATAATTCTCTCAAAATTCCAATATGTACTTTTCCAGAGTATATATGCCTTAAACCTACTTCGTTACCTATAGAATTTTTAAGGATATTAACTTCCTCAGTTAAAGCAGATATTGCCTTATCAGACCTTCCCAGGGCAGCTTCCAGATCATCCATGTGTTTTGCAGCAGATCCCATAACCTTCACAAACTCTTCTTCATTTCCACTTGAAAGCATTTTATTAAGCTCTTTGTAAATGGAAATAAATGTTTCATGGGTTTTTTTAGTATATCTGTTATGGGTTTGTATTGAATAGTAAAGGTAAGGATTTTGGGCTACAATCCTTGCAATCATATCAACCATAAGATCATAAACAGGACTTGCAAAATTTCGAGACTCTTTAATATCCACATCAAGCCTTTCTATAGTTGCTGCAATACTTATATAAGCTAAATGAGTTAGGCCCTGCACAATACTCATCATCTGATCATGTATCTCAGGAGTTGTAACTATTATGCGTGCATTTTCTTCATCAAAGAAATTATAAACCTTATTATACCATTTACCCTTAGTAGTAGGTGTAACTACAATAACCTGGCCATCTAAAGACCGTATTCTTGGGCCAAACATTGGATGGATAGGTAAAACTTCAACACCTTGAGGAGCATATTCCTGCATAATCTGGGAGGGTTCTTCTTTTACAGAAGTAACGTCCATAATTAAAGAGCCTTTTTTCATAACAGGAGCTACTTCTTTTATAGTAGACTGTGTAACATCTATTGGAACTGAAACTATAACTATATCTGCCTGTGATGCTGCACTGGTATTGCTGCTGGTATAACCAACTCCCAATTTTTTTGAAACCCTTTCTCCAGCTGTTTCATCTCTTCCAGTTATAGTGATATCAAATCCTTTGCTTTTTAAAAATCTAGCAATCCACTCACCTAATCCCCGTGTGCCCCCAATTACTGCAATTTTCAAGGAAAAATCTCCAATTCATTTTTTTAATATAATTAGATTTATTTTATACTCTTCTTTTATGCTTACCTTATATAAAAAAATAGTTAAATTAGCGAAAATTTTCCAGTTAATTCTTACAAATCTGTTATTTGGGATTATCCCCTACTTTCTGTGTGATATATCCCACAAAGAACCTGACCAATATATAATAACATGTGAAAATAACTTAAAAATCATTATGTTAAAAAATAAAGGTATAAAGACACTTATTTCCGAATTATATTTTAATAGTAAAGTAATAACTGATATAAATCAAAATGAAATTTTAGATAATACTAAAACACACCATATATTCTTTAATAATACAGTAGCAACATCTTTTATTTTTTTAGTTGATTTTGTGTTTATTATAATACAAAATCAGTTTATCCCCAAATTTATGGGGGATTTTACAAGATCTCGACTACAAAAGCAAGTAATTCATTATCAAGATTTGTAATAGGTAAAATATACAATTAACAGAGTAATTAAAGTTAAAGAGCTTAAATACGCTCAAATTTAGGTTACAGGAGGAATTCAGTGCCAGATGAAAAAATTCTGATAGTTGAGGATGAGATCATCGTTGCAATGGCTTTAGAACAAAAACTGCTAGATTTAGAGTATGTTATAGTGGATACTGTTAGCACCGGCGAAGATGCAGTTAAATGTGCTAATCAGTTAAAACCAGATTTAATATTAATGGATATAATTTTAAAAGGGAAAATGAATGGTATAGAAGCTGCAACGCAGATAAAAAATAAATTAGATATCCCCATAATTTATGTGACTGCATATTCTTACAGTGAAATAACAAAGCATGTTCCCCTAATAGAACCCTATGAATATTTAGTTAAACCATTCAAAAAAAGTGAATTGAATAATCATATTAAAATGTCTCTTTCCAACCATAAAGCAAAAAAGATGGAAAATATCAACAAAAAAACATTAAATAAATTTCAGGGCTTTGTTAGAGCAGCAAAACACTAAATTTTATTTAAATAATTAAAATCTAAGGTAGATTATACATAGAATCTTTCAATTTAGGGCTTACTTACCTAAATCCAATTCTCATGCGGAATTCATTATTTTATGATAAATTATAACTTAAAACACATACCTTAAGGTTGTGTAAAATAATGTAGTTTATATTCTCATGTGGAATATCCTGTCTTTAGGATAACCCATAATATAATATCATGCGCGTGTCAGACATAGAGCAGCTTAAAATGCATAATTAAAGATTAAATATAAAATAAAAAATTGTATTTAAATTAGAATGAAGTTTTTATATCTCAATAGCCCTAATTTCTTTCTTCTTAGCTCCTCCAGCTATACCTTCAATAGCATCCAAAAGATCCAGGACTCTATCGTTTTTAAAAACATTTCCAAAACCTTCAAACTCGGAGGTATTTTTTAAAAATAGACCTTTTCTTTTCATAGAGGTACCTCTCTCGTTTAATGAAACATCTTATAAGTTACCTTTATAAAAAAGTTTACATATAAAATATGTAATGACAACTAAAAAATTTATGAAAAAAGTGGAAAATGATCCAATTTTCGATACTTTTTGTTCCAATAGAGGTTTATCAGAAAGAACAAGGGAATTATATATAAATAACTTAAAAAAATACGTAGATTTCACAGATAAGTCATTAACAGAACTATTAGAAGAAGCAGAAGCAGAAGAAGATGAACAAATAAGATACCGTAAACGAAAAATAAGTAAATACCTAAATGATTTTAAATTACATTTAGATAGCTTAAATTATTCTCATGCTTACAAAACTCAAATTATGACGCAAGTAAAAGCATTTTATAATGAGTTTGATATACAACTTCCAAGACCTAAACAAAGAAAAAGTAGAAATTTACGCAAAAATGAGACAATAGATGAACTACCTACGATGGATGAAATAAAAAAATTCTTAAATCACTGTAATAGCTGCTACAGAGCAATTATAACATTAGCATTAAGTTCAGGCATGGGTAGATCAGAAATAGCCAGTTTAACATTTAAACATTTATATGATGCTCTAGGAATTGATCTGTATCCCGAAACAATACCCGAGATTCTAAAAGAAATTAAAGCAAAAGAGAATTATATACCAATATGGAATATAGAACGGGTTAAAACAGGAAATCAATTTTTTACATATAGTTCTCCTGAAAATTTAGATTATATTAGTGATTATTTAGATGAATTACTTTATAAACATCCAGAATATGAGCCTAAACCTGAGGACACTCTTTTTAGAACATTAAGACTTAATACTCCTTTAAAACCTAAAAACATGAGTGTATCTATATTTAAGATAAATCATGAACATGGTTTCAGAAAAAAGATAGTTAACAATTATTGTGTTATACACATACATACTCTGCGTAAATACTTTGCTACAACACTAGAGAAGAATAAAGTACCTCATTTAGTAACTAGATGGTTATTAGGACATAGTATAGATAACACTACAAGTGCATATTTTAAAGCGGACCCTGAAACCATTAAAAAAGACTATTTAGCAGTTGTAGATGAATTATCTACTAAAGAGGTTAAAGTCAAAGAAATTACAACTGAAGGTTATGATAAAATTCTGGGAGAATTAGAGAAAGAACGTGAAATCAGGGATAAGGAAAATAAAGTAAAGGATAAAGAAATGGATCAGATGAGAAAGAAACAGAAATTAATGGATGAAATGCTCAAAAAATTGATGGAAAAACAGTTAAAAAATGAAGGCTCTTAAATACTTTAAGCAACTACCTACGCCAAATCTCTCTTTTCATTCTTTCAATATCCCCCATTTCCTCTTTAATAGTTTCTTTTCTGTGATAACTAGTTTCAACTGTTCCAAAACATCCAGGAGGTCCGTATCCATCTAAATTGTTTTTTTGCATTTCTTCCTGAGTCATTTTTCTCAATTTTTTAATCATTTTATGAAAAGCATTAAGCCTTTTTCTCTCTTTTTCTTCATAGCAAATGGATTTATATTTATGATTGTTATTAAGTGCAAAATAAGGAGATTTGCATCCACAACCACAGGTTTTAAGATAAATATCCCATTGTAATTCGGGGATTGATGTGTTATCCTTAAACTTCTTTTCAATGATATTTAGCACATTTTCAAACAAATTATTTAATTCAATAGATATATCAAAATTTTTCAATGATATATCCAAAATTGGTGCTAAAATTTTAATTTTCTCTTCCTGCAAGGTATAAGTAAATTCAATTTCTGGTTTTCCAGTTATTTTATTCTGTTCTAATTGTTTGCATTTTATATTTCCTACAAGATTTGTTGGAAGTGAATGATGCTTTTCTCTAAGTATTTGGGCGGTTAAATCTTGACGACAATAATTACATGCTCTGGTATTTTTTACAGCTTTAAAAGTTTCTCCACACATTATACAGGATTTGCCTTCGTTTTGTACTTTCAAAAGGTCACTATCTGGATCTATTTTTCTCATAATATTTTTATTATGCTGCAGCAGACCCTGATTAGTTCTTATTTTTTGTACCATATTTAATAATTTACATAACTCACTTTATTTAAAGTTCACTGTAATACTAATTTTAAAATTTGTATATAAAAAAAATTCAGCTTCCGTAACCCTTTAATGAAGATGGCCTTTAATTGAAAATGGCCAAAGGAGATGTAACATGAACAACCACTTAGTGATTTCAGAAAAACTTAACGCCAGATTTAGAGATGTAATCGCCAAAAATATGAGATTACAGAAAGGAATACTCAAAAAATGCACAGAAAACGCAATTAAGGAATGGATATTAAAAAATGAGGAGAGAGACTAATGGTTATCTATAAACGCTTAGTTATACCAGCTGAATTAAAAAAAGAGTTCACAGAAGAAATAAAGCAACGAAAAGGTGTTCATGGAGGAGTTATTATGGTTTCAACCATTGAAGCTATTAAACTATGGATAAAACATCCTGAAATGGTTGGGGGTGATTAAATGTCAGAAGAACTTAACAAATTACTAAAAAAAGCATATCACCTCTATAAAGACAATTCAGACTCCCCCATACCATTACAAACAATCAAAGATTATCTAAAGCTTGAAGGAGTAGATTTAAATGAAGAATAACTACAAGGACGAATCCTCAAAAAAAAACATCAAAAAGGCCAATAAATAATAATAGGGATAACAGCGCTTCTAAACCTGAATATTTAACTATTGAACGTGATGGTGAATCGTTAAATTACATTCCATTAAATGAGTTAATTAATGCAGCTACGAAGGACCATAAGCTTGTAGCAATAGCCGGAAAACATAAGGTTCAAAATGCTTACAAAAAAGCATTAAAGGAGGGTAAAGAAAATAATATACACAAAAAATCGTTTAGTAAGTGGGATAAGTACCCACTGGGATACAAAGGAGTATTAGATGAAAATTATGGAACAGCTTTAATATGTGATTATTATGAGAGTTTAAACTTACATCTTGCAGTAATTGATTTAGATAATCATGGTAAAGAGAACGAAATACCCCTAAAAGTGCTTAAATCTAAAGCCCTTTCACTTATAGAGAATACATATTGTAAGGTTACTCCAAACGACGGATTACATATATACCTACTATCAAAAAAGAAGCCAAAAGCCGATCAGCCATCAATTAACATAGATTACCAAGTTAACACAAGTGATGGGAGAGGTAAATATGTTATAACTAGTTTCAGATGGGATTCTAAAGGGGAATCAAAAGAATATTACACTAAATTGCCAGAATCTGATGATAACATTTTAGTAGTGGATAGCAGCGATAAAATACTTAAATTACTGTTAAATGACTTAGAAATTTCTGGACACATTAAAAATGATGCAACGAGGCATATAAAAGACATTGTTAACATTTTAAAACCATTTGCAAAAA
Organism: Methanobacteriota archaeon; assembly: GCA_023409695.1. Lineage (GTDB taxonomy): Archaea > Methanobacteriota > Methanobacteria > Methanobacteriales > Methanobacteriaceae > Methanobacterium_D. The sequence continues at coordinate 7,865 of JAEYQZ010000203.1, forward strand.
CAACAGAAGTACATTCAAGGCAGTTCTATAGTTGTGGGATAGCAGGATATTTTAAAAAACTAGGTTATGATAAGGAGACCATTTTAAAAATAGTTAAAGGCGTGTTCAAAGATGATGAGGAGTATGATGACAGGGTAAATAACGTAGAACTTACCTTTAACAAGGAGGATAAAAATATAATAGGATGGAATGTGCTTAAAAAATATATTCCTAAAGAAGCTCAAAACAGGCTATTGGAAATAACTAAAGACTATAATGACAATATTAAAACGCAAATAGAGTGGAAATTATTAAAACACAAACAGCCAAGCGCTAAATTATTAGCAGACTATTGTACAATGAAAGTTGATTTATATAGGAATCATAGAACCCTTAAATGTTATGAACTGGTTGAAGATGGATCATTTAAAGAAATTGACGAAAAAAGAATTATGGATTTTGTAAATGATGAATTTGGGCCTAATTTAATATCTTCTGCTAGCTGTGAAGAGGTTATTAAATTTATAACTAACCCTGTTGAAAAGGACTATAACCTTCTGGAGTTTACAAATGGGATTTTAAACACGGAAACAAGGGAATTTACTGAAGATAAGACACAGTTTGACAAAATAGCTAAAATTTCGTTGCCATTCAAGTGGAATCCCGATGCCAAAGGTGGAACAATAAAAAATACAATAGACAACATATTGGGCAGTTCCCAGTATCCTGACGATAAGGATCTATGGTTACGATCTGTTGGACATGCATTTATGGGATATAACAGGATAGGTAAGATTACCATAGTTGTAGGACCAAGTAAGAGCGGTAAATCCACACTAAGTGAAATACTGAAAAGAATTTTTAATTACAGCAACGTTCCAATCAAAGATATAAACGCCAATGAACGATTTACATTAATCCCTATGATAGATAAGGACATTAACATAGATGATGACATAAATAACGGGATTTTAAAATCTATTGGGTTTTTAAATACTGTTATTACTGGTAATGGATTCAGGGTAGAGTTAAAGGGAGTAAATAGGAGTATTATACTGAATAATCCGCAAATACCAAGATTATTTGCAAATGGTAACACATTACCTCCGGTATTAGGTGAAGGGTGGGAACCAAGACTGCTTTTAATCCATGCCAATAATGTAATACCCAAAGAGAGCAGAGATGAAGGATTGCAGAACGATATCCAGATGGGTCGCTATGATGAAGATCTGGAGTGGTTAGTTTATACTGCAATTAATTTATACTGGGATAAAATGCATGAACCCCTCTTAACAGATAAACAAGAAGCAGCTATGAAAAAAGAACATGAATTTAGGAGTTATCCTCTATTGCAAGGTATACAGGAACTATTTATTGAAGATTTTGAAGATGGGAACTATATTCCTGTGGCAACTGTAAATCACTACGTTAAGCTATGGTGCATTTGGGCTTATAAAAATAAAAAAATAAGCAAGGAACATTTAAAACCTTCAGCTCAGAAGATAAAAAAAGCAATGGACCATGCAGGTTTTACTCAAGGATTTGACTATAAATATGACAAAAAAAGAAATAAGGAGAATTTTCGAGTGTATGAAGATATTAGA
>JAEYQZ010000259.1 GCA_023409695.1 Methanobacteriota archaeon
TGTTCTTGAAAGTTAATAAATTTATTTGAATAGTTAATAAAATTAGATTGGTTTTATATATCAATTGAAACTAAAATTTCAGAAGATTACAGGATTCAGTGAGTTCTAATAAATCCCTTTTTAAAAATAAATAAATACTTGTTTAAAGCTACAACTTTATATATCTCAAATATATATCTAAATTAGAAAAAAAGTAATTTATAAATAAATACTTGTTTTATGAAATTCAATATCATACTATGAAAATACTGAAATCTATTAAAGAGATTTCAAATCCCTTAAAATATTGATTTTTATCATACTTTTTGCTTAACAAGTTAATTAAAGGAATTGAAGTGATTATATGTTTATACCAACAGTACCAACGCCTGATGAAATTTTAGATAAAAGCTTTAGAAGGGCCAAAAAAGCAGCAGATAAAGTAAGGACATCCAAGGTCCCCCGTTATCAAATGGCGAAGAAAACAGAAGAGGCCAGAATAAAAACGGCCTGTCAAGTTACAAAAGATACATTAAATAATTTACTGGATAAAACACCGCAGGTAGAACAGATGCATATGTTTTATCAGGACTACATTGACGTTATGGTGGGTGTAGATGACCTTAAAAAGTCTCTTGGGGCTTTAAACTGGGCAGTGGGTATTGTATCTAAGATTGAAAATGAATACGTGTTTAAAGTAAGAAGATCCAGGTCTGAAAATGCAGCAAATGTTAGACGGGCTGCATTCGGTAGAATTGCATCTGTGATGCGCCAGATAAAAGAGGAACTTGACTTCTTAGACTTTGTGAAAGGGAAACTTCGAAATATGCCTACCATAGATTTTGAAGCATTCACACTGGTTATAGCAGGGTTCCCAAATGTTGGAAAATCTACACTGCTTCGCCAGATCACTCCTGCAGAGCCAAAGGTTGCAAATTATCCTTTTACAACCCATGGAATCCAAATAGGGCACTTTGAGAAAAGATGGAAAAAATACCAGATAATAGACACACCCGGACTTCTTGATAGACCTATACGGGACATGAATAATATAGAACTTCGTGCTATGGTAGCACTGGAACATTTAGCTGACGTTATTTTATATATTTTCGATGCATCAGAAACCTCTGGCTATCCCCTCGATGCTCAGATGAGGTTATATGAAGAAATAAAACATGTTTTTGACACTCCAATAATAAGTGTTTTTAACAAAATGGATTTGGTAGAAAATAATAAGTATTTAGATGAATATATTAGTAAACTGAATGAACCTCTAATGATTTCAGCATCAGAAGGTTCTGGCGTGGATTTAATAATTAACAAGCTGGAGGAATTTAATGGTGGAAAAAAAGGAAATAAAGACTAAAAAAGAATTAGAAATGGAAAAAGCTGAAAAAGAAGTTCCAATGTCAAAATCAACTGAATCTGAAGAAGTTAAAGTAGAAGAAGTAGAAAAACTTCCAGATGAACCTGAAGTAGAAACCGAACCTGAATCCGAAAGAAAAAAAGAATGGGAAGCCAGAGCAGAAAGAGGAAGAGGAGCTGCACAGAAGTTTTTTGATGATATGATAGGTACATTCCGTGAAAGAGGTGGAGACTTTGAAAAAGCTTTATCTGAATACACAGCATCAGCTCCAAGTAAATTAACAACTGACTTAATAGAAACTGATGGTAGCATAATTGTTAAAGCAGATCTTCCCGGCGTTAAAAAAGAAGACATAGTCATTGATTTAACAGATGATTCCATAGAAATCTTTGCAAAATTTGAAGAAGAAACAGAAGAGGAAGGCGTAAACTTCATCAAAAAAGAAAGAAGGTATGGTGAAGCAAGAAGATCTTTAATACTGCCAGAAGCAATTAAGGTCAAAGAAACATCAGCTAAGTTTGATAATGGTGTTTTAACAGTAACTCTTCCCAAACTAGAAGAAAAAAAGAGATTCCAGGTAAAGGTTGACTAAATATACCTGTAATTTCATTTTGAAATTTTTACTTTATTTTAAACTGATCATAGATTTATGATTGGACACTTATTTATTTTTAAAACAGGATATTTGATAAAATTAGGTCATAGTTTGAATTAAATGGGGGAATATGATGAATGGAAGGCCTAGAAAGAGAACTTCAATTGATAAGATAATAGATGACGCTATGGATTATATCGGTGATGTAAGCGATGAAATTGAAAGATCCATCAGCAGTTATACAAGCGCTCCAGAAACAGATTTAATTGAAACTCATGATAACATAATAGTCCATACAAATCTTCCAGGAATTAAAAAGGAAGATATAAAAATAGATTTAACAGAAGAAAAACTTAAAATTAAAGTTTTAGGTTATGAAGAGACTCCACTGGAAAAAGGGGCTCAAGTAAAATCAAAAGGAAGAAGACATGGTAAAATAAAACGAGCTGTAAGGCTTCCAGAAAAAGTCATCGTAGAAGAAGCAGCTGCCAAACTTGAAGACGGTGTTTTAACAGTTACTATGCCTAAAGCAGAGAAAAAAGTAAGGCATGAAGTACCTATTCACTAATTCTTTTCTCTTTTTAATATATTGAATAATTTATTTTTTACTTAATAAAATTAAAGTGCTTTATTTTTGATATTGGCTATTAATAGAATCTAAAAATATACGAATTTATTTTAATTTAAAAAATAAGAAGAAGGTTAATATCTGACCTTTCCAATATGCCTTGTAGCACCAGGATCTTCGTCATTAATGTCTGCAAGATAATAAATAAACCATTCAAGTGGAACTACAAGTGAAAAAGGCGACATCAAAGGGTGCATATCTGAATAATCTTTCATATTATAAACAAGAGATTTAGTTCCCAGTTTTTCACAAAATTCAATGGAACGTGTGGTCATTTCATCTCCCGGATAATCTGCATTTAAAAAAACGATTGGAACGTCTTTTTCAGCACGTTCAATTAACCCGTGTCTAAATTCTCCAGAATACAGAGGACAGGCATGTTTTAAAGCTCCTTCCATGAACATAGTCATTGCAAGCTTGTATGCAAGCCCATAATTTGGCCCGCTTCCCATGCAGTAGAATATATCGTCATCTTTGAATTTTTGAGCAATATCTTTCCCTTCGGCTTCTGTTTTTTTAATCAGATCTTCAGTTACAGATGGAAGTTTTTCGATGTTTTCTAAAACTTCTTTTTTTATTTTCTGGGATTCATCATCTTTGAAATCATTCATGCTGAATAGAATTTCATACAGGCCCATAAGCTGAGTTACATAGGTTTTAGTCCCAAGTATTGCACTCTCTCGCCCACCTCTTGTAATTACAGTGTCATCAGCTTCTTTAATCATTGTACACTGACTTTCATTGGTTATTGCCACAGTATAAATGTCTTTTTGCTGTGACCGCCTAAGGGCAGCGACAGTATCTGCAGTTTCTCCTGATTGAGAAGTTAAAAGAGCTCCAGCGTTTTCATTTTCAATTTTTTTATTATAAAAGAATTCATATCCTGTGTAAACTTCTATATTTTTATTGGATATGAAATCAAGTGCGCTTTTTGCAGAATAGCATGTTGAAAGTGAACTACCGCATCCTAAAAGATATATTTTATCAAATTCTTCAAATTTCTCTGCAATTTCTTTCATATGAGATTTTTCTTCACTCAGAGTGTCTTTTAGGGATTTTGGTTGCTCTAAGATTTCATCATACATCTTATACTTCATTATTTTCCCTCAAAATTTTTTCAAAAAATTTTGGGTTCAGAAAATTCTTTGAATTTTCTTCAACCTCAATAATTTTAATGTTATAAATTCCTTTTAAGATTTCAATTTGGTGTAATATTGATCAATTCTTTAATTTTAAATATTCATGGATTCGCTTTAATAATCTCAGAATTTTATAATATAATTACTTTACTTTATTCATATAATAGCTTATTATACTTTATTCAATTCAACATCTTGATTTTTTCCATGTATCTAGCATAGGTTTCATCCAGACTTTCTCTAATAATTCTAGTATTTGCAGTTGTTCCTATAAAACTGGACTCAAATTTAAACCTGGGCACGAGATGAACGTGAATATGTTGTATGCGTTGTCCTGCCACTTCACCAAGGTTAATTCCTATATTTATTCCATCTGGATTTATAACATCTTTCATAAGTGCTTCTGCTTTTTTCACAGTATTAAATAGATTTTTAAGAGATTCTGAATCTAATTCATTCAAATCGGTGTAATGCTTTGTTGGAATAACCAGAAGATGTCCTGTTGTATATGGGGCTATATTTAAAACCACCATATCTTCGCCATCGTTATAAAGTACATGTTTTGAAACTTCTGGTTCGCCTTTTGCCATTGCACAGAATATGCATGATGTATCTGAACTTTTTGGCCCTGTTTTTTCTGCAGGAGGAGTAAAAATTACTTTATAACCTTCGTGGGCATTGAAAAGTCTTGCAATGCATACTGCCATTTTTGCAACATCTACTGCACTGGGACCAATTAAAGTAATTGAAGGTTCTTTTCCCCAGGCTCCCTTATGATATATAATATCTGGAATGCCGCCAATTCTTTTAATGGCAGTCTTAACACCCCATGGAATGGTACCGCCTTCTACCTGCCTTACATCTTCAGGTTCATCATTTCTATCATAAAATGAGACTTTAAGCCCTAATTTTTCACATATCTCAACTATTTTAGGATCATACTTAATATTCATGGCACTTCTCTTTGAAGAGTCGTATTTCATCGTGCTTAATACTAATCTGGCCATGTGTGATGATACTCCGAACTCGGGTTCCACGAAAGCTCTGGGTTTTCCATGTACTATTGTTATTCTTCCTGGAATTCCTGCCATATCATTTATATCTTTCGCGTTCTCTTTTGCCATTACAATATTACTTCGTACCTCTGGAATAAATGAAGCAAATTCTTCAGAGTTTTCTATAATTTCAACGGCTTTTTTCAGATTCTCTATTTCCATAACTAGTTACTATATATCTAATTAGATATAAGGATTAGGATTAAAACGAGAGAGGGTACTATCTAGTCTAATAAACTACTTTTGATAAAAAGGAGTTTTCATATTTTTGCATGAATAAAACTTTTTTATTTTAACGGTAGATATGGCTAATTTATAATTAAATGTTAAAAATGCGTAAATTGTAGATTGAATAGGTTATATAATTGTTATAATGGACTGAATCGATCTATTTTCTATAGGTTTACCTTATAACTATTTAATAAGTTTAATAATCAAATTAAGCAGGTAAATTCGTAGTATATGGTTATAATTAGTTTTAATCAATCTTTAATCATAATAAAAATTAGATACATCTCCTTTACTGTTTAAGGGCGTAATGCTTATATGGTTTGATTATACTACTATTTTACATAGTCCATTTAATTATCTTTGGAAATGGGAGGCGGTAAAATGAAATTACGTGGTTTGCTTGCAATGTTAATAATATCTTGCATTGCATTATCTGGGTTAAGTATTGCAAATGCTAGTGATCTAGATTCAACTGCAAACAGTACATTAAATGCAACCAAAAATACAACGTCAAATAGTACAAATGGGAATGCATCAAATACATCAACTTCACCTGTAATAAAAGGATACTGGATTTTTTCACAGGATGTAGCCTCTGCAAATGCATATGATCTTAAATCTAAAGGAATTACAGATATATTTGTTTTGACAAGGGGAACAACTGGAGTATATCACAAAAATGAATTACAGGCAGCAATAAATAAATTTCATCCCTATGGAATTAAAGTACATGCGTGGATAGCGACTTTCAAAGATAACGGCAGTTTTGTAGATCCCTCAGGATATTACAATTATACAGTTAAAGTTGCAACTACAACAAAAGCTTGGAGTAACATAAAAACTGCGTATAAAGTCAAAACGAAAGTACAGTACAAGTCATGGTATAAATACTGGTATAAAAGCTATGGAAAATGGAGATATACGTGGAGATACACCTGGAAATATACTTGGAAATATGTCACTAAATACAAATACGTAAAAGGATGGGTTTATACACCAACTTACAAATACGAAACAAGAACAGGTTATAATCTTACCTATAATAATCAATTAATTGGCGAGATAGCAAGTATTGCTAAGAATTATGATGTAGATGGAATCCACCTTGATTATCTGAGATATTCTGGAGTTGAACAGTATGGTAATGCTGCATATCAACAATTTGGAGGATTACAAGCAGCAGTTAATGCAGTAACTACATTTGTTTCTAGTATCAGTAATGCAGTAAATTCAACAAATAAATTGAATATGCAGGGTAAATCGTATATCAAGCTTTCAGCAGCCTTAATGCCTGAAGGATCAATTAATGATGATTATTATGGTCAGAACTATGGAAAACTTGCAGATTACCTTGATTTTTTAGTCCCAATGACTTATAAAGGTAATTATGGTGCAAGTAATAGTTGGATTGCTGATAAAATACAGTATATAGCTAATCAAGCGAAAGGTAAACCAGTATATGCGGGCTTAACAACATATTACTCTGATGATTATCTGGTACCATTAAGTCCCTATGAGTTACAGGATGATGTAAATTCTGCGCAAGCTGGAGGAGCATCTGGATTTGTATTATTTAGATATGGCTTTGGCTATTCATATGTACCTAATTGGATCTAAAAAATAGATATCTCTTCAAATTTATTTTTTTAGTTGAAGAGAATATTTTTTTATTTTTTAATAGCTTTAAATAAAATATTAAGGTTTATTTTTTATTTCATTACAGTTGTTATACTCGGTGATCACTTCAAATTTTATGGGACTGATTTTGTTTTAAAGCCCATAAATGATTCATTGCATAAATAAATGTCTTAAATTATGTAAATATTGTTATTATTGAAATTTATAATGTATATACATGTATAATTAATCCTAATAGGACCCTATAAGTTTATAAGGGTGGTATAAACCTCTTTTTTATAAATTAAAATCATAATATTTATATGTGCAGCTTTAAATACCTTGAATATGTCTAAAATTTCCATTGGTTAATTATCTTTGGATATGGGAGGGGGTAAAATTAAGCGACTTATGTTGCTTACAATATTGATTTTTAGCATTGTATTGATGGGCTTAAGTGCTGTAAATGCCACTGATCCAGTCACAACAAACGGCACGTCAAATGTAACTTTAAATAAAACATTAAGTAGTTACAGCTGTGCAACATCAACTAATATATCAAAAGTAACTAAGCAATCAACGGCTACGATGAAGGGCTACTGGATGTTTTCATCATCAGCCGCGAAATTAAATTCAAATTCAGCCGCAGCTCTTAAAAAAAAGGGAATTACAGATGTATTTGTTTGTACAAGAGATATTCATGGAAAATATCATTACAGTGAATTAAAGAATGCTATAACCCAGTTAAAGAAGTATGGAATAAAGGTCCATGCATGGGTGGTGTGTTTCAATTATAAGGGCAAGTTCATAGACCCTAAAGGGTATTACACTAAAAAAGTACCAGTTTATGTAAAAACAACGAAATACTGGGGTAAAAAGAAGGTTGCATATAAAGTCAAATCAAAAAAATGGTATAAACACTGGTATAGAAGCTATGGAAAATGGAGATATACGTGGAGATACACCTGGAAATATGTCACTAAATACAAATACAAAAACGGATGGATATATAAGCCAGTTTACAAATATGTGACAAAAAAATACTATACTACTTATTATAAGAAATTACTGGCGGGAATCAAGTATATCAACAATAATTACGCTGTTGCTGGAATTCATCTTGATTATGTAAGATATTCTGGATGTGCTGAAAAGCATCATGCCGCATATCAACAGTTAGGCGGAGTTAATGGGGGAGTAAACGCAGTTACTTCATTTGTTAAGAGAGTTCGCAGTGTTGTAACCAAACAACTTTCAGCGGCAGTAATGCCTGAAGGAGTTAATAATTCATATTATTATGGTCAAGACTATGGAAAACTGGCGGACTACCTTAATTTCTTTGTTCCAATGACTTATCAGGGTAACTACGGTGAAACTAATGCATGGATTACTGATAAGGTGAAATACATCGTTAGCCAAGCCAAAGGGAAACCTGTATATGCTGGTTTGACAACATACGGTTCTGATGGCAATGTTAAATCATTGAGTTTAAACGCGTTACAAAACGATGTAAAATCTGCTAGAGATGGGGGCGCATCTGGTTTTGTACTGTTTAGGTATGGTTTTGGATGTTCTTCTGTACCTACTTGGGCTTGAATACTGAAATTCAGAAAATAGAAATGATAATGTGAAAAATTGGTTAAAACCTCTTCAAATTTCTTTTTTAGGGTTTGAAGAGTATTTATTTTTTCTTTAGATTCATTATATTAGTATCTATATTAAACAAATTATTAATAAATGCATCAAAGTAATATTTTACTAATCTAATAGTTTTTAATTTAATTGTGCACAAATTTTTGCTTCTTACTTGTAAAATCCAGTTATTATGATTATAAAATATAGTTTTAATTCCTTTTTAGAGCGCTTTAAATCCAAAAATAAGTATTAGGAGCATACCGCTCGGAATTTTAAATCAAAAGTTTTATATGCTCAAAGCAACAACCTTTTTATTGTCAATAACTCCAAATCGGTGTTGATCTGACATCTGGAAAAAACTGGGAGGCAATATAAAATGAAGCGACTTTTGTTGCTTACAGTGTTGCTCGTTTTTGTTGCAGCGCTGTTCAATGTAACTAATATATATGCCGCCACAGAATATTCACAGACAACAGATAATTACCTAAACACCAGTTTAATTCAAGAAAATACAACAAATAATGCTTCAAATAATGAGACTATTCAAAATACAACAGGCTCTGTAAACAAAACAGCAGCACCTGTTAATAACACTACAGTACAAACCCAAAACTTACTAAAAAATGCATCGAATTCAAGTAATAACAAGATAAAGACAAATAACAGTAATATAACAAACGTTCAAAATTCTACTGACGCCGCAGGAGCTGAATCATATAAAAATGTTCGCGGAATATGGCTAAAAGCTGAAGATGTGAACAAATTAAATATAAGTGAAATTAAAAAAGCAGGAATTACAGATATATTTATCAAAGCAAACATATTATCTGCTCCTTCATATAAAAGCGTGTTAACAGATCTCTTAAACAAGCTTAAAGGCACGAATTTTAGAGTTCATGCATGGATAACATGCTTTAAGGACGCAAATGGTAACTGGATCGATCCTCAGGGAAAATACAGTTATACAGTAAAGGTTCCTGATAAAAAAATTAAATACAAAGTTTGGTACAAATCCTGGTACAAATACCATGGTAAATGGAAATATACGTGGAAATATTACTACGCGTACAAATACACGTATAAAAATCAAACAAAATATGGCTATAATACATCTAAACTAAATTCATTGATCTCTTCCATTTCAAACATAGTTAAAAATTACAATATAGACGGAATCAATCTTGACTATATTAGATACTCTGGTAATGCCTATAAAAGTTCAGGTTCAACCTCAACAATAACATCTTTCGTTCAAAAGGTGTATAACACTGTAAAATCGATTAAGCCGAAAGTAGCAGTTTCGGCAGATTTAATGCCTGAGGGAAAAATGAACGCATATTATTATGGGCAGAATTACACTCAACTTGCAAAATACCTTGATTTCATGGTTCCAATGATTTACAAAGGTAACTATGGATACAACAGTTCAACAGGCACAGGCAGCAACGGAAAAAGCGGTTCGGACTGGGTAGGCTCAACTGTGAAGTATATAGTTAGCCAGGCCAACGGAACACCTGTTATAGCAGGTCTTCAGACGTACCGTTCAGATAAAAATGTAACCGCAATACCAGCAAGCGAATTACGAAGCGACATTAATGCAGCTGGGAATAATGGCGCATCTGGATACGCTTTGTTCAGGTATGGGTTGATAGACAGTAAATTATATACAAGTCAGGGCACTAACACTCAGATTAAGTTTACACCGGACCAAATTCAAGATGCTGCGGCTAGAGTCAAAGCATATATTGAAACCAATCACGTCCTTCCAAATTATGTGACAATTGGTACAACTCAGGTTAAAATGTCTGATATGTTAAGATTAATGGCTGTAGGTGTCCTACAGTTAAAAAGTGGAACAAAAACACCGGTAACACTGAAAAGTGTTAATTCACCTTCAATGTCTACTGGAGATACTGTAAACGGGACAATAAATAAAGCAGGATATCTAACTATTGCACAGAATATTAAGTCATTCATAGACTCGAATGGTATTGCACCAAATTATGCAGTAAGTTCTTTGGGAAAAATCCAGTATGAATC
>JAEYQZ010000271.1 GCA_023409695.1 Methanobacteriota archaeon
CATAAGGGGATGCATTCTGGCAACTTTCTTTAAAGCCTCAATTAAATCATCTTCAAAAATATTGCCATTTAAAGTGGCAACTACAGCAACATTATTGGGAATTCTAAAATATTCCCTCATAACTCCCATTTTACATTTAAATTTATTAATGCATGTTTTGTTGTCTTTTTTCACTTCAAGAGTTTTAAAATTCATGTTATCCCCTATTTTTCTACTAATTTTCTGATTATATCTCTGTCTCCTTTAGAAAATGTTTTAAAGAGAATTATAAGAGCAAAATATATGGCAGTGGCGAGTAACACCATAATAAAGATGTTTAAATGTACTGAAATCATGAATAAAGACATGATAATTGTTGCAATGGCTGGTTTCCATATTAATTTGTGGAGGGGGACTTTGCAGATGAACTTTGATAGGTAATAGAAAAGCATGATAAAGTTTACCAGTTCTGTTAGTACAGTTACAACGGCAGCACCTAAATAACTGAATTGTGGTATTACCACTAGATTAACACCTATATTAAAAACCATGTAAATAAACGTAAGTCTAATTGCTAAAACCTGTTTATTCATGGATATTAAAATTATCCCAAAGCTCGTGGTTAAAAGTAGAAGCGGGACAGTCCAGATTAAAATCTGAAGCGCCATCACAGACCCTGAAAATGCAGATTGATAAAGAAGCAGAATTATATCCTGAGATAAAATGGTGACTCCAGCTGCAATGGGCAGGCCCAGAATAATCATATATTTAATAGACTTGACGTAAATTAACTGGAAGGATTCCTTTGAAGAAACATGAAATCTGGAGAGCACTGGAAATATAACGGCACTGTAAACACTGGGAATAAAAAGCAGGACTTCTATTATTTTATATGGTGCTGTATACAATCCTACCACAATGTAACCCTGAAATAATGAAAGCAGAACTGTATCTACCCTAAAAGCGATGGTAGAGAAAATTGAAGCAATGGATAAAGGCAATGCGAGGGTCAGTTTGGACTTCCAAAAATTCCAGTTTACCTGTAAATTGGGCCTTGGGAACCTGGCAAGGTAAATGAAAATAGTGTAAAACAGGACTACGCCGCTTACTATCAAATAGATTAGAGCAAACCATTGGATGCTGAAATTACTAAGTATTCCATAAAAAACTCCTGAAAACAGCAGGATACTGTATAAGATTGTTCCTATGGATTGATATTCCATTTTTTCATATGCCTGGAATACTGAATAGAAGAGCTGAGTAAATGACGTAAATACCATCCAGAGCCCCAAAAGGTAAACTACTTGAATAGTCTGGGTGGTGTAGTTAAATAAGTTCATAAATAATGCAATCAATCCCATTGTAATAGAGCTCAAAACCAGTTTAATTACGATAAGATTTCCAGTATAACTGGAAGAAATAGATTTATCCCTTGCGATTTCCCTTACTGCAAGTATAGAAAGCCCTAAATCTGCGGTTACGCCCATAATTGTAGTAAAAGATATTCCAAATGTTAAAATACCAAAATCAGATACCCCTAGATAACGGGCCAGGTAAATAGTGTAAAAGAAAGCCAGGATGTAATTAACAATTTGAGCGGTAAAAAGAATGCTTGTATTCTTGAAGATTCGTTTTACAGTGTTCATTCATATTCCTCAAGTATCAAATATCGTCAAATTTTTCTGTTTCCGTACCTTGGGAATCATTCGGGATGGAAATCATGCTTAGATCTGTAAAACTACTTAAAATTAAGGCCATGATCAATACAAATGAAAGAATTACAAAAAATTTAAGCCCTAAATAACATTCATAGGTAGCACACAAAAGGATCAATGTAAATGAAGTAATTTGTGCAGAAAATAACGTTCCTGTGTTCTTTAAAGTTCTTTGTAAAGTGTTCGTATTGTTAAGATTTAAATTAATCATAAAATACTATTTTGATTTTAATTTAAAAATAAGAAGTAGATTATCACACAGACATCAATTCATAATGGTGATTAGTCCATTTAAAGAAGTTTTTATTAGATATAAGTGAGTACTAGGTTTAGACATAGATTCTAGTGATTATTTACATGGTATTCACATATATGGTAATTTTTAATTTTCTACAAAAAAGGTAAGGATGGGCAAAATGAGTGATGGTAACAATGATAAAAATTCATACAGGTTACTTGAAAATTATAACAATTTATTAGACCAGTTTGGAAAGCTTAAAAACGGCTATATGGCTGCAAAAGTATTAATAAGGATCGGGGACTTGTATAGGGATCTTATGAACCATGGTAAAGCTATGGAAAACTATAATCTTGCCCTTAAACTTTTTCATGATGAAGATGATACATGGGGAGAAGCTTTTACTCTGGAATCTATGGGTAACCTTTGGAAAAGCGCAAAAGTGTACTCTGAAGCGCGTAAATTTTACAAACAGTCGTTAGAAAATTTTCAAGTAATTGGAAACAGGGAGATGGAACGGAATATTTTAAACAGGATTTCGGGCTGTCATCTGGCTGAAGGATCTATAGAAGATGCCCTGGATGTCCATAAAAAGATAGATGAATTGCCGTTGGACGTAGCTCAGATTTTTATAAACCAGGTGCATATTAAAAGGCTGTTAAATGAAATTGGGGCTATTCGGCCCACAAAAGTACAATCTTTAACTTTGATTTGTTATATTTTGATACTTATATTTTCAGAACTGGTAACTACTTACTACATGACCTCCTGGGGAATTATTTTACATGTAATTTTAATTACTGCTTTAGTAATTAATTCTACATTAACTAAATCCGTTAAATTTTCATATCTTTTGCAGGCAATGATTTTATTACCTTTAATCAGGATTATGAGTCTTAGTATACCTGTTATGGAGTTAGAACCTCTCTACTGGCTGATCCTAATGTCAGTACCTGTTTTGGTTGCTGTATGGATGTTAATGCAGAGCCAGTGTCTAAGCAAGAAAATGGTTGGACTTAACACCAGAAATTTGCCTTTACAGCTACTAGTTGGTCTTACGGGTCTTGGCTTTGGATTTGTGGAGTATTTGATACTCCAACCTGCAGCCCTTGTATCGAATTTAAGTCCTGTGAGTGTAATCTTTGCAGGCTCAATTGTAATGATATCTACTGGATTACTGGAAGAACTAGTCTTTAGGGGAATTATCCAGAGAAATGCAGAAAATATTATGGGGAAAATTTGGGGGATTATTTTTACTTCCCTTCTTTTTGTAGGTTTTAATATCAGCTGGAATTCTCCCCTGGATTTAATCTTCATTTTTGGAGTTTCAACCTGTTATGGGTATATATTCCAGAAGACACGCAGCATACTAGGAATAAGCATTTCTCACGGCCTTTGTAATGTTGTTCTTTTCATTATCCTGCCATTTTTTCTTATAAATGGATAGGGAGAAATACACATGATTACAGAATGCATGGAATATTTTAAGTAAAAAATGGATAAGGAGAAAAAACATGATATCAATTATCACAGGCACAACAACCAATGTAACAATGAGTCAGATAATGGATTACAGCATTGTAGCAGTGCTTTTTTTGCTGCTGTTCCTGTCTCTTAGAAATATAATACGTGGGGAGATTTCAAACAGGCCTAAAGTGGGAATTTTGATGCGTAACCTTAATATAGTGTCAATACCTCTTTTAATAATGTTTGTGACTATAATAATCTACAGGATATACTCATCTTCGCCTTTATTCTCTAATTTCTAGTAAATATTAGAATTAGTGAATTAGAAGTAGTCCTAGATTTATTCTTAATGTAGTTATCAAGTACTATCAAACTTTAGACAAATGATGCTCAATATAACATTGAAATAAATAAGTTAGACCATTATTCAAACCTATAAGAAATAGATTAAAAACTAAAAAACTTTATTGAATGAGTACTAATTTTATTATTTTATATATTCAATTAAAAACTATTTATATTCATTATTTCATGAAAACTGTCTATACAAAAATCTGGATTAAATTGCTCTAAAAATTTACGGGATCTTATCCCGCAGGTAACCGAAATTGTAAGCATTTCCTGTTTTAAACCTGTTTTTATATCTTCTTCAGTATCACCCACAATTATACATCTCTTATTAGGCCTTCCCATTAAATATCTCTCAACTAATTTATTTTTAGGGCCTTTACCGCTAATTATAGATTTAAAATAGCTTTTTAAGCCTAGATTGGATAGTTCCCAGTGGAGATTTTCTGTATTATTTCTTAAGGTAACCAGAACAAGATCAAATTCTTTATTTAGATTGAATAAGACATTTTTTACCTCTGGAAAAAGTTCATCATACTGCAGGTAAGATTTTTTTTCTATCTTTTGCAGCCATTCCTCTTCAAAACTAACTATAGCTTCCTCTGAGAAGGATACAGGTAAAATATCACGTGTTTTTATACCAGCTCGTTTCATATTCCAGAATTTTTCAGGGGAAACTTTTGATTCTGGTACTCCTTTTTCATTAAGGATATCTTGATAAAGTTTATAATGCCTTGGAGAAGTATCTAACAAAGTCCCGTCTAAATCTAAAAAAATAATTCCAGATATTTCAATCACCATAAAATAATAGATAAGATTTAAATATATTGATTTCTGCGCTTTTTCAGGTCATTTTCATATTCACTGACCTTTTTCATATTAGTTAAAACAGGTTCTGTGTCCATTCCCCTGATCCATGCGTATTCTGAGGGTAATGGGTTTATTTTTTTCTTTATCTCAGGTAATTCTTCGTCAAAGGCTAATTTTAAATAGATATAAGGCATGTTAAGTCCTAATTTTGTAAAAAATAGACTTGTAGTAAAAAATCTACCGATATTTATCTCTGTAGGATTAGGAATTCCTTTGATATCATAGGTCATATCTACTGACCATACGCCATGAGGCTTGGAATCTATGCTCAAAATGGATTTTTGAGATATTTCATCCACTAATGGGTCGGATACTGTAACTCCTGTACCTGTTATACCTGTAACTCCAGACAACGTCCGATCATTAAAGGCCCAGTTAAGTCTTTTTCTCCCCTGTGCAACTATCAGTTCTCCTTTGTCCCATAGGGACATCCATGTGACTGATGTGGGACTTAAATATTCAGCTGCCATAAATTTGCCCCATCCCTCAAAATAATCGATCCAGCTTTTAGCGAAATCTACATCGGAAGTGGGCAGTGCCCCATTACCTGCGGCTCCTTTAATTGACCTGATCCAGATTGTATTTCCTAAAGTTTTGAAAGCTTCTTTTAAATCATCCTCATTGTTGATAATAAATGATTTAGGAACTTCAATTCCAGATTTTTCCCAGATTTCCCATGATTTTAATTTATTGATGCAGTTTTCTACTGATTCATGTCTTGGTAAACAGGTAGTTACATTCATTTTTTTTAGCTTGTTCCTGAATCTGGATATTGCCAGTACTTCAAAATCGTTCTGTACATGGATAAATTCTGGTTTATTCTCTTTTATTATGCCTTCAAGAATTAAGTAATAGTCTTTTTCGTTAGCATTTGGAATTAAATGACGTTTTTCAACATCTGCCTTGCAGAGATCGTAAGGATCGCTGGTCATTCCAATTATAAATAATTTTTCTGATGATTCCCTGATTGATTGGATAAAATTATTTGAAGGAGTTCCGCCAGCTCCCCCTACAAGTAAACGTTTCATTTTTTAACCCCTTTTTAGATATAATCTATAATCTGATTTGTTAATACTTCGAAGATAGATAACATAAACATCGCCAGTAATTTATTCTTCTCAGATTCTATTTTTTTAACTAATAACTTTTGATTAATTAACTTTTGATGAATAAATCCTTTATTTAATCTGTTTAATCATTTATGCACATATCTACAGGATGGTTATAGATGTATTTGTGAATAATTTCAGAATTTCAAGAATTGTGATAAATTTAAAATGTCTAAATGTCATATAAAACTAAAATAAATTGATATAAAATGTTTAAATAAATGAAAAAATGTAATTACGGTCCGTGAGTTAAAAATAGGATTTTTTTTACCTTAAATATCAATTAAAGACAATTTTAGAATTAAATATTATTTGTTTAAGTAAATTAAATATTTAGAAAGTTTAGTTAGATTTTAGTAAGTTAAAAAGAGGAAATTTTTATCTATATCTCTAATCAAAGGCAATTTTATAATCTGATTAAATTATTTAATATTTAAACAGTTTAATTAGTTTTTAGTAATAAGAAAGGATAATTTTTACCTTTCTAATCAAAGATCATTTTAAGATTAAATAAATTAAATATCTAATATAAAAATTTTAATTAGATTTTAATAAGTTAAAAAGGATAATTTTATCTTACGTCTTCAATTAAAATTATTTTACCCTTTTCAAACTGGAAAATAGATTTTCCTTCAAGTTTAACGAGTTCACCTTTTTTTGGGCCATCTGGAAAATCCGCACCAATAACGCCTTTAAAATTAATTTTATTTTCTACCCTATTGTCGTTAATTTCCTGTTCAATTATTGTCATCTCTCTTTTTTCAAACAATCCCACTGATTGCTCTGCTTGTTTCTTTAGAATATCTATGCCTTTTAGTTGGACATTGACCTCTCCATTTGTAGTATTTTTAAGTTCAACATCTTCATGGACATTTCTTAGCATACCTTCAACGTCGAATTCGTTATAAGCTTTGATGTATTCATCGATGATCCTTTTCATGCGTTTTTCTTTCATGATATGTCCTCAGTTAAGTTTGTATTTAGTTTAGATTACTTTTAGAAAAACTTATACATTTAGTTTCTTGCATAAGTTATACAGCGTACACTGTTTATCTTAGAGATAGTGATTCCCTCATCATTTTTGAAGAATTTATTTTCTAAATCTGAACTATATAATTTTGAACTAGTTTTAAGTTTTTATCCTCTAAAAAGATTCTATTTCTCCTGCAGTTAATCTAATTTGTGTAGTTTTATGCTTATTTTAACATTATTTTTTTATGAATG
>JAEYQZ010000285.1 GCA_023409695.1 Methanobacteriota archaeon
ACCCAATGATATCCTGTTGACGGGTTAGAAACTACATTAATAGTCTTTTCTACAGAGTTAGTGTTAGGGTTAGATGCAGCAGCAAAAGAAGATGTCAAGAGACTAAGAAATAAAAAGGTCATAAGCAACACTGCTATTTTAGTCCTCATAAAATCACCCCCATTTGTATTAAAGATATAATAACTAATTTATGATACTTAAATTTTATTTTCATTTAAAAAAATAAAAAATATTTAATTAATTAAAGAACATACGATATTTTCGGACGGTAAACTTTCCAGTAGAAGTTTCTAGTGTTCATTTTAGTTTTAATATAAGAAATATAAGGTCTTCCCTCACCTAACCATTGATATTTAAGTTTCATTTTAGTTTTAGAAACTTTATACATGGTAACTAGCTGTACACCATAAGAATGCCATTTGCCGTTATCATCCTTTCCATAATAAGATTCGTAAACTTTACGCACATTCTTACTGTACCAGTAAGTCTTCCAAGTAACTTTACATTTACTAGCATCACCTGAATCAATCCAGTATTTGGTTCCATGATCTATCAGATATCCTTTATGGGTTGATGCTGCTACAGGTTCTACAAAATGCATTGCAGAAAATGCCATAACAAAAACTGCACATAATACCACTATTTTCATGTTCATGATTTCTCACCTTTAATTATGAAATAACTATTCTCAATTTTACATTAAAAGTTTTGGTATTTAAACTTAGCGGTTTAAAAATGTTAAATATATCTACATATAATTCATGAAAAAAGGATAAAAATAATATTATGCTATTCATTCAAGGCAAAAAAAACTTTAAAAAGCCATTTAACATATTCATAAAGAAAAAACCGTAAAAAAAGAATTTAACGCATTAAAATAATCTATTTAATGCTCAATCATCCTCAATTTTTACTGCCTCATTTGGGCATACATCCACACATGTTTCACATAAACTGCATTCTTCTTTATTTTGAATTACAATGGTGTCTCCCTCAATTATAAGAACTTCCATTGGACATACATCTGCACATTCTCCACAGTCTGCACCATCGCATTTATCAAAATTAACTGTTATTTTGACCATATAACTCACCTGCTGTTTTTTATATACTATTTACTAATTTAACCTACTTAAAAGACAGGTTATTCCCCATATCACATTCATATTCTTCCAATGCTTTAATCTATAGCTCCTGGAAATCCTGAAGATACTGAAGTTATTTCATCTAATTTAGATTCTTCAAAGTATTTAAGGTTTTTTTCTACATTTCCTGAGCGAATTTTATAAATTTTAATTCCAGCATTTCTTAAAATGCCAAAAGCAACATTGCCCAATTCTCCTAAAATCAGAGCTTCAACACCCTGATCTATTATAAATTGTGCTGCTAAATTTCCTGCCCCTCTTTCATTTTTTGCTGGGTTTTCAATTGGTGAAACATTCTCAATTTCATCATTTTCAAGATCTATAATTATAAAATTAGGACTTCTCCCAAATACATCGCTGACATTTGATTGTAAGGTAAGCCCTGTTGATGCAATAGCTAGTTTCATTTAATTCACCTTCAGTATGATTTACAATTTTTACATAAATTTTCATCTGCAAATGGTAACATTCCAACTTTCCATTCGTTAAAAACATCTTTAACTTTTCCAGATGCGCCTAAAATTACTTTTATTCCATTACTACGTAGTGTAGAACTGGCTTTTGCACCTAAACTCCCACAAATAAGCACATCAACTTTTGAATTGAATATAAGTTCTGTAGGTACTCCCGAACCTCCATTGTGTCTACTTACGCTTTCAATTGCATTAATTTCTTTAATTTTTCCATTTTCAAGTTTAATAAAAGTAAAGTAAGCGGTTTTTCCAAAATGCGTTGAAACGCACGATAATAAGCCTCCTTTATCCAGTGTTGGTATGCATATAATTGTCAATTTCATCAACTCTTATTAACTTCTTAAATTACCTCGATCATCACCATATTCTTTTATTTTCCAATTTTAATTGGCCAATACTTTTTGAATATGATTTAAAATACCTAGTCTGAGATTCTTCAATTATCTGCTGGACATTCCCATCCACGTTTTGAATATATATTCATAAATCCAATATAAAGTATTGCATTTTTTAACAGATATTAAAAAGTAAAGGAAAATTAAAACATTAAATTAACCACTGCATTTAACATATAAAAATTATATTCCCTATTTAAGCAAGTATTTATAAAAAATTTCCTATTAATAATATTCTATTTTATGAAATAAACATATTAAAAATGTTAACAGTTAAAATCCCTTGAAAGTGAATGATTACTGAATATTATAGTGAATCTACAGGTATCAAAAATATTTATATTTTAGTTTTGAATATATATTCGTTTATCTTTGAAAATCAAAAATAAATTAGAGTGATAAAAAAATGTTAGAAACATTAGATCTATATAAAATTATTATAATAGCCCTATTTCTTGTTGCTATTGTCTATGCGCTGCTTAATGACCCAATAAAGAAAAACAAATTAAATTAAAAATAAATACCTAACAAAAAAGAAAAAACTATGATATAACAAAAAGGAAATCAAACATGGAACTAACCTTTAATAAGGTTTATTTTCCTCATAAAAATCTTCAAATACAGGACGATAGTATTCAGCAATTTCATCAATCTCAGGAACATTAGAATCACCTTCAGGATAATATAAATCCATTAGAATCCTACATGTTTTATTTAAATTATCAAAGTAAATTACAAAGTCTATATTTTCAGCACCGCCACCAAAATCATATTCATTTAATTTCTCCCATATTTCAGGAATAGCTTCTTCAGTCAGTTCATCATCAGTATAAGTCAAAATAAAGCTTTTAGGTATTGGAATTTCTTTATTTTTAATATTTTCAATATTTATATCATCTTTATCTTCTTTTATCTGTTCAAACTGTAACATTTTATCACATTCGTAAAATATGTTAAATTAATTATTTTTATATCCTTTAATTGAAAGCTTAGAAACATTCCTAAAGTAAAAGTTTCAACTTGTAGTCAAAATTTAGCTCTTGAATTACGTTTATTGCATATATCTGGTCAAAACTATTCTAAATAATTCCGATCATGTTTAAACCCACATAAATCAGCAAAGCTATGAATATATAATTCAATTTATCCCCAGGAAGTTTATGTGCTGCTTTAACTCCAAGTTGAGCCATAGGAATACTTAAACCAGCTAAAACAACAAGCTGGAGGATATTAACATAACCTAACGAGTATGGGGGTAATCCAGGTACACTTAATCCATTGAAAATATATGAAACAATTCCTCCTATGGACGTAAATATTATAACTGCAGTTGAAGTCCCAATGGCTTTATGTATATCATATCCCATGGCCATTACCATAAATGGAACTATAATAAATCCACCACCAACTCCAAGAAGACCTGACATTATCCCAATAACAAATCCTGCGATGATGTAGTAAATCATATTATCTACAGGTTCCTTTCTAATCTCTGGAGACTTATAAAACAGCATCCTGACAGCAACGATCAAAGCTGTAATTCCAAAAAGAACTTTAAGAATTGCTCCAGGGACATTGGCTGCAATGGTTCCACCAAAGATACCTCCTATGATTCCAGTAGCTGCTAAAAATATGGTTGGTTTAATTAAAACAGCATTCCTGCGATAATGCCCATATGCACTGCTTATAGCTGTTGGAAGTATAACTGCGAGACTTGTACCTAAAGAAACCCTAATTGCAATTGTAGGATCAACTCCTATTGATGTAAGGAGCCAGTATTGAATAGGGACCATTATAAAGCCCCCTCCAATTCCAAGAAGTCCTGATGCAAATCCGATTCCTGCCCCAGTAATTGCAAGAATTATAATATAAAAAATAGTGGGATCCATAAATTTATTCCTTCATAATAGACTATATCCTAACTTTATTTTTGAGAAAATTATACTTTGTGTTTTTAAAATTTGATACTATGTGTAATTAATGTAATAATAAACTATATTAAAATAAATCATATATGTAAGTACAATATGAAAATAAATCTATAAATTTTCTAAACTAAGTTCAAAATTACACAATAAAATAGTAGAACCATGAATATTTCTCATTTTTTATTCAAATTCTCTAAACTATTTTTGAAATAGGTAATTATTAATTTAAATTCAATTATTAGTTACCAAATGTTTGAAAATCCCCGATTTTCAACCGTGGAAACTATTAGTTTTCACATGCTACCCAACTATATTTAAGCTATACGTTTATATATTGAAAATAGTTAATAATAATAAAAAAAATTTCAAATTTATCTAAAGTTTCAAACTAAATATTTTAAGGTTAAAATTCTTTATAAATCAAAATAATCAAATAATTGTGCCCTAATGGTGATAAAAGGTGGAACTTACAAAAATCAAAGGCATCGGTGACAAACTAGCAAAGAAAATTGTTGACAGCTTCGGCAGCGAAGCAGACCTACAGACAGCAATCAGTAACTTCGAAGTTGATAAACTTTCAGAAATTGAAGGCGTAAGTCAGGCTAAAGCCATAGAGATAATAAATGAAGCTTTAGGCAATCCAAGGGAAGAGTTCTTAAAGACAGAACAGGTCATCCAAATCTATGATGACATTATTGCCAGAATTCTTAAATACGCGAGTACCAAATATGGAAAAAACAGAGTTCTCTTAATTAGCCCCACAAAGGACACAGCAAAGATTCAGGAAAATCTAGATTTTGTAATGAATGCAAAGGAAACTGTATCAAGGCTTCCAGTAAATGAAATCAGTAACCTGCTTAAAAAAGTAAATCCATCTGGAAAAGACAAACCAAAATATGATCCATCAAGAGCCATACTTGTAGAGTCCAGAGAAGATTATAACCGGCTTATGGATCTAGATCTGCACAAATACTCAACAATTATCACCGCAGAAGAGTTAGAAACTCTTGATGATTATGAATTCGTAGTTTATATATTCTCAACTGGACAAGTAGACCTTGATGATGCTTATAACATTGCTATGGTGACAGGTGATTCTCTAAACTATGAAATTGTCCCAGAAACTGTCCTTTCATATTACTACACAAATTACGAGCTTCTCTGCAATGTTTTGGAAATTAAAAATATTTTAGGGCGCAAATCTGCAATTGGAGAAGTTATAGAAATCCTTGACTCACTTGAATCAGCTAAAGTTGATGAAAGTATATTTGATGCAAGTGTTGAAGATGCAAAGAAAAAAGCCGATGAAAAGCTCGCTGAAAGTATTAAACAGGTTGACCTTAAAGGGGATGAAGTTTTAGCCCTTATGAATGAAGGAATGCCTGCTAAGATACAGAGCATATTTGACGAGGTAATAAAAGAAGCCAGAGATGAAATTAAAGATAAAACTGGATGTTCATTTGACCCATTCATTCAAAAATACCCAATTGAAATTGATGAACAAGAACTTGAAAGAGTTAAAAAACAGGAAATCGCAAGACAGCACATAAATACATTTGATAAAAAAGTAAAAGCCGCATCACGGCTCGTAACCATTAAAGAAGGGATTGAAGCAGAAATTCAGGAAATTCTGGAATTCGATTATGAGTTTGCACTGGGATGTTTTGCATACTACTATAACTTAAATGCACCTCAAATCGGAGATGAATTCAATTTTAAAGGTGGGATCCACCTCAATCTAGCACTTGATAAAGAGATCAACATCCAAAAGATTGATTACTTCCTGAAAACTCCTGAAAATGTTGCACTTTTAACAGGGGCAAACAGCGGAGGTAAAACAACACTCCTTGAAACCCTTGCCCAGATTTCGATAATGGCACAGATGGGGCTCCCTGTTTGTGCGGGAGAAGCCACCGTCAAACTCATTGATGAAGTATATTTCTTCTCAAAGAAGCGTTCACTTGATGCAGGAGCATTTGAATCATTCCTTAACACATTCATGCCTGTGGTAATTACAGACACACATAAACTTGTTTTACTTGACGAACTGGAAGCGATTACAGAGCTTGAAGCTGCAGTTAAAATAATTGCAAGCTTTATAGACTTAATAAAAGATTCTAATTCTTATGCAGTCATTGTGACCCATATGGCACATGAGATAATGAAATATATTGATGTCAGGGTTGACGGAATTGAAGCAAAAGGCCTTGATGATAACTACAATTTAATTGTAGACAGGACTCCTAGAATGAACTATCTTGCAAAAAGTACTCCAGAACTTATCCTTCGAATGATTTATGAGAAGTCTGATGGAAAGATGAAGGATATTTATGGCCAGATACTGGAGAAATTTTAATTTTTCATTTTTTAAATATTTTATTTTTAAATAAATTACAGCCAATCCGTAATAATATAGTCTCAAAAGTTCATAATAATATTGTAAAAAATTGTGGAGATTGAGAAAAATCTAAAAGATTTTTCGAACCTTTCGAAAATCATTTATTATTTTCGAATGCCCGAACACCATGTGTTCGACGACCCGAAAAATAGAAAACTATCAAAAAACCGTAGGTTTTTTGATGTTTACAAATCTGTGATTTGCAACCGTAAAAAATCAAAGATTTTTTACATGCCCCAAAATTTTTTTCAAAATTTTGAGGGTTTTGGAGGGATATATTATGAAAGTTAAATACACCAATATTGCAGTTGAAAACCTGGATGAATCTGTAAAATTTTATACTGACGTATTAGGGTTTGAAGAAAACAGACGTTTCAATCCAGAAAAAGGAGTAACCATTGCTTTTTTAAAAGGAGAAGGAGATAGCATGCTTGAACTGACAGAAGGCATGGGAAACCTTGATCCAGATATGAAAGATAAAAATGGACTTTTTATGGTAGGACTGGAAGTTTCGGATATGGATAAAACTGCACGAGAAATTCAGGATAAAGGTATAAAATTTACAAGAGGTCCTATTGATACACCTAACGGTACAAAAATAGCATTTTTTAAGGACCCTCAAGGAGTGCAGATTGAACTTATACAACCACCTTAATTTTTCTTTTTTTTAAAATTAGTTTAAATTTGTCAATGAAATTACCAATTTTAATCTGTAGAATTAATTCTATATAAATAACTATTAATATTAATTAGGATATTAATGAAATATAAGCAAAAAGAAACTTTTTTTCAAATTAAAAAAATAAATCACTGCAGGCAATATAATGAATAGACCAAACAGGGCATCTATACGCCAGTATCTTGATACGCGTCTTATTGTGAGAGTTAGAATTTTCAGCATTATTTCCATTGTCATGTTATCTGTAATAGCATTTGAAATGTTAAGAGGTACAATTAACATGTCTCTGGCTATAGCTGGAATATTTATGGGATTAGCTGTTGGTGTCATAGTCAGTAGAATGTTTAGACTGAGCTGGGATAAAGAAACCAAAAAAGTAATTGGAAATATGGACTGGATCGGTGCAGTGGTTCTTATATTTTATATAAGCTTCATGTTAACCCGGACACTACTTCTAGGATATTATGTACAGGGATCGCTTTTCCTGGCCATAGTTCTCAGCATTACAGCAGGTACCTTTATTGGCAGAGTAATGGGCACAAGACGCGGGATACGTAAAGTTTTGAATGCCTGGAAAATTTTATGAAAATTGCCGGGCATTTTGCAAAATTTTTAATTGAATTTTTTTGCCAAAGCCAGAAAAATTGATTCTTTTTCTGCACTAAACTACTTCTGAATCAGTTTGAGAGCCACTAACTATCTCTTCATCCATATCTTCATATCCTCTGTGATGAGTTTTTGCCCAATGTCTTTCTTTTCGTGTAATCATCCCTGCAAAAGCTGTAAAGAATAAAGGCAAAAGGTACAGACAGTAGGCCCAGTATTCTATAGATCTATAAATTATAACATGTGGAAGTGCTTTTTCCCTATATAAGCCAATGAACAATGATGGGAAAAACGCGAAAGTTGACAAAACTCCTATAGCAACTGGAGCGCCGAAATGGAATTGCATAATATTTCCTATTTGGAGTATAAAAACCACATACCCTACCATCACAAATGCAATAAGCAGAAGGAAGAAAAGTTGTTCTATGGCATTTATTTTCTTATAAAGAGGGATAGATGCATTCATTATTTTTGTAAGATAAACAAATAACGTTTCAAGATTTCCTGTCGCCCACCTTATTCTCTGCCTAAAGAAAAGGTCCCACTGAGGGACGGCTTCCTGATAGACAACGGCGTCTCCACAGTAGCGAATTTTATAACCGTTCATAATGAGTTTAACACTCATGTTCAGGTCTTCTGTGACCGCAAATCCATCCCATCCCCCAATCTCATTTATAGCTTTCTTTGTGGCTATCTGGCCATTACCTCCTAAAAATGCATTTTTACCCATTATATCCTTTGCTCGAAGTATCACATTTCCAAATATAGCAAATTCAACCTCTTGCATAGCTGTTAAAAGGTTTTCATTACGATTGTACATCCTAACCCTGGCCTGTACACCTTCAACACCATCCTCGTTCAGGTAAGGTATTATCATCTTCAAAAAATCAGGTCCAATACGTGCATCTGCATCGAAAACTGCTATTATGTCACCTTTACATAACTCTAAACCATCATTAAGAACATAACCTTTACCTTTTCCGGAGCGCGGTGGTTTTCTGGTTACAATCTTCATAAACTTGAACTCTTTTTTGAGCTCTCTCAGTACAGCTGCAGTGTTATCAGTGGACCCATCATTTATAACAATTATTTCATAGTTCCGCTTATCTTCAAGATAGTAATCAAGTT
>JAEYQZ010000010.1 GCA_023409695.1 Methanobacteriota archaeon
CCTATGTATGATAACATCAAAACTGAAGTGAAAATTATACCGTTAGAACAAGTTGAGACGAAAAAGAAACAGGCACCGCACTATATAGTAATATTTTCAGAGCCTAAGGGTGATTATCTGGTCAATGCAGGTTATATGCTGCAGCAGATGGACCTTTTCTTATCCGGGAATGACATAGGCAGCTGCTGGCAGGGTTCTCCGCGGCCCAATGAAGACGTGCTGAAAAATTCAGATCTGGAATTTGTGATTGTAATGTCCTTTGGAAATCCCAAAAAATCAAAACCAGAGGAATTACATCGAAAGGATGCTTCCGACTTTAAAAGAAAACCTCTAAATGAGATAAGTACAGTTAGAGGTGCAGATAAAATATTGGAAGCGGCTCGTCTTGCCCCTTCTGCAGGTAACAGCCAGCCATGGTTTTTTACAGGTGATGAAAATATGATCCATGCTTATGGCTCTAAACCATACGCTGTAAAAGAACATAAGGCACCTAAAGTTAAAAAATACAACGTTATAAGTATGGGAATTGCAATTTACCATTTACAGGCCGCGCTGGAACACTTCGGTAAAAAGGTCCAGATTGTATCTGATGAAAACGCAAAGAGGAACGCTCCAGAAAACTATGAATATGTTGTCAGTTTGAAGGTGGAATAAAATGCGGCGTAAATGAGGAGTGAATTAGATTATACTGAAAAATATCTGGTTTTTGAGCATTTCATGGTTTTGTCATGTTTACTGTGCGTTAACATATCTTTTATCTTACCTGGAACCTGTCATCTACCAAACACTGAAAAAAGTCAATGAATAAAATCTGATTTAAACTATAAATATGCGGCGAAATGATAAGTACATGGTGAAGTCATTGATCAAAAATAAAACAATCGCAGCTATCCTGGCTGTTTTAACATTCATAGTAGGAAGCGTTTTACTCACGGTTATTATATTTTATGCATTAGGATATCCTCTCTCATCCATTCCGCAGAATCAACCATTTGTATTCCTTGCAATACTGGTAAGTGCATTTCTTGCATCAAGGGTTTATGGTGGAGGCGGCACTGAGCGAGCAGCAAATGCCACAAAATATTTGAATGAAACATTAGGGCTAAAACTTAATGAGAAGGATGTTTGGAATGCACTGCGTGCAGTTGAGCATATGCCCACATATGCCCTAACGAAATACATTACTTTAAACATAAATGCTGTAGATGAGTTTGAAGTCCGAATAACAGATCATACGGACAAATTAAGCGATGAAGAGCTTCAAACAATAAAAAGAATCATAGAAATGCCTGTTCCTGAACTCCAGACTATATTGAATAATTTATATCTGGAAACTAAATTGGAACAGTTTAAAATACTTGCTGAACCGGAGGCAAAGCCTTTAATTGAGTTAAATATAAATGAGCTTAAAAAGCTTCTTTTTAAAGAATAGATTTTGATCATATTCTTTTTTTAAGGTTTTCATTGTTTAATAGTTTTAAAATCTTTTATATGTAAAAGTAAACTTAAAATCTTTTTATTTTTTATATTAGCTTCTTTAAATTATCAATATTTCTCTTTTTTATCTTTGATGCTTACTGTGAGATAATATGGTGCATTATATCGGCAGTTTAAATAATGTAATTTTATAAGAGTTGTAATTCTTATAATATACAAAGGAATTCAATTTTGTATAAAAAAATAAACGTTATAAACTACAGGGATAGTGTAAAAGGGGATTTATCATGAGTATTAAAAATCAGCAATATACAAAAGGTTTTGCAACTTCCAAAGACGGTACTAAAATTGGATACAGGCAAATGGGAAGTGGTCCGGGTATTATTCTCCTTCATGGCGGTGTAAATGCGTCACAACACCTTATGAAGCTCGGTACCTTATTATCAGATGAGTTTACATTATATATTCCAGACCGCCGTGGCCGTGGCATGAGTGGGCCAGTAGGTGAAGATTACAGCATAGAAAAGGAAGATGAAGACCTTGACGCGATTCTTAAAAAAACAGGTGCACATTATGTCTTTGGAACCGCCGATGGTGCACTCTTTGCACTGCATGCTGCTATTTCTAACCCATCTATTCATAAAATAGCAGCTTATGAACCTCTTGTTTTTGCGGGACAGCCTGAATTAGATCAATTTAGAATCACTATTCAGCATTTGGACAAGAATATGGCGGAAGGTAAAGTGGCTAAAGCAACAGTAGACTTAACAAAGGATTCAGTTGATTCTTTTAAGCGGATACCTGATTTTATAATGATACCGCTTGTTAAACTTATACTGTGGACGAACGTCAAGACTGTTAAAGGTGATGACGTATCATATCAGGATCTTATCCCTACACTAGATGATGAGCTACATCTTGTGGAAAAAACTGAGGGGACACTTGAAGATTACAAAAATGTGTCTGCAAAAGTGTTATTGCTTGAGGGCAACAAGACTCAATCTTTATTAAAAGAGAGTTTAGATGCCTTAAATGAAGTACTGCCTCATTCTCATCTCATTGAACTTAAGGGCCTTAATCATGACTCAGCTCAAGATTACGGCAAGCCTGAACCAATTGCACAGGAATTAAAACGTTTCTTTTTGTAATTTGTTTTCATAAATGCATTGTATTAGCTGCTCCCTAGAATAGAGCAATATAATAATAAACACTGTTGTATAATGAATGCATATATAGGAGGTTATATATTGAATTGTGCAGCATGTCCGGAAAAAGAATGTTTAAATGGAAGAGACTGCCTTAAACTTACAGAAGAAATGAAATCACTTTACGGAGAACGTGAACTTTCTTTAATGAAAACTGCTGCCTTTATTGAAGCGGAATATTATATGAAAAAAACCCGTATAGAAGAAATAATTCTTTTTGGAGAAAAGATGAATTATAAAAAAATAGGCTGGCTTTTTGTGTTGGTTTAGAAAAAGAATCCAGAGAAATATATTCAATCTTTAAAGAGCATTTTAAGGTATATTCTGCATGTTGTAAAATGTGTGGGATTGATAAAACTGAATTTGATTTAGATAAAATTGAGAGCACAGGTCATGAGACCATGTGTAACCCCTTTGGCCAAGCATCATTTCTAAACAAGAAAAAAACAGATCTAAATGTTATAATTGGTCTTTGCATTGGTCATGATATGTTATTTACTGAACATTCAAAAGCACCAGTAACTACTCTGGTTGTAAAGGATAGAGTACTTGCCCATAATCCTTTAGGAGCGATATATTCTAATTATTACCTGAATAAATTCACTAAATCAAAATGAGGTAATGCTCTAAATTTTTAAGTTTTAAGAAGATAGATTAAAATTAAGTTTTTAGGTATATGTAGACTTTGAGAATGTGTTACTAACTCTCTTGAATTATTTTCAAGATTTTTTTGATTAATTGAAAATTTTCTTCAGTTTTTGAACTTTTCAGAAATTCATCCAGTTTTTGTCCTCTGTGAATCGATATAACTTGTTCTTCATTAGTTCTTTGTTATATTTTGAGTCCATGTGTTCATTTAATTATTCTTAATCTAAATGTTCCAATTGTTCAAACAGTTG
>JAEYQZ010000057.1 GCA_023409695.1 Methanobacteriota archaeon
AATGAATCCGAAAGGCTTATTAACTAATGCATCACTAAACAATAGATGGGCAAAGGGTATTCTAATGACGTAATTTTTACCGCCTAACCGATTACTGATTTTCCCTTTGCCCAAAATATATAAAAAAACGCTTACCGCCTCCCAAAGCATTGGTATATACATCATATAAAATCATACACCTTTTTAATTCATTATAACTTTTTAATTTTATATAACTCAAATATAAACGCAGATTGATTTTTATAAAATAAATCTTATTTAAAATAAGATGCTTTTTTAAAATATTTAATTAAAAAGAAGAATTTAAAAAAAATTTAAAAAATTAACCTTTTAACCAGGCATCAACTCGGGTATTGACTTCGTCCCAGTTTACTATATTCCAGAACGCTGCCACAAAGTCCGGCCGTACATTTTTGTAGTCCAGGTAGTAAGCATGTTCCCATACGTCCAGTACCATGAGTGGAGGCCATCTAGGAGCGGTATTTACACTGTGTTTTTCAAGCTGCAATATAAACAACCGGTCTGTATTTTTACACAGAGTAACAACTGCCCATCCAGAACCTTCTGTAGTTATAGCAGCCTGTGAAAATTCTTTTTTGAACCTTTCAAAGCTACCAAAATCTTTTTTTATGTATTCTGCTATTGTGCCAGTTGGTTCACCACCATTTTTATCAGCAGGACCCATGTTTTTCCAGAACAGCGTATGGAGCTGGTGTCCGCCGGCATTGAATGCAAGTTCCTTTGCTTTAGCTTTAACGTCAAAATCTTCGCCTTTTTCTCTTGCTTCATCATACAACTTCATTATAGCATTTGCAGCATCTACATATGCTTGATGATGCTTTTGGTGATGTATTTTAAGCTGTTCTTCAGAAATATGTGGTTCTAAATCTTTATATCCGTAATCTAACTCAGGTAATTCATAAAATCCTTTTGCCATAAAAATACCTCCAGATTATTTTTAAATTTTGTGATTTAAAAAAAATATTGTCAAAATTTTCAATTTTGCGTATGCTATCGAAATCTACGATTTTCGAGTGCTTTGCATTTTTCTAAACCCATTTTAACTACAATTCTTTCCATTTTGAAGTCTTGTATTTTTTAAACCATGGTTTATGGCACAGCCACCAGTCAATACATGCATATTCTCCGGCTTCTACCTTCTGTCTTCTTTCGATGATTTCTTCTTGACTTTGTGGTGGTGGAATTATCACATTGCTTCCAAATCTTCTGCTTAATGGCCAGTCTGCAGGTATAGCTACTTTCTCATCGTCGGCTATCCTAAGCCCTTCTACTGCTCTTACTATTTCGCTGAGATTTCTTCCTAGT
This sequence comes from Methanobacteriota archaeon, assembly GCA_023409695.1. Classification (GTDB taxonomy): domain Archaea; phylum Methanobacteriota; class Methanobacteria; order Methanobacteriales; family Methanobacteriaceae; genus Methanobacterium_D. The sequence goes on from JAEYQZ010000057.1 coordinate 1,327, forward strand.
TCTTGAGGATAATAAATCATTGCCCTTAAAATTCCCTCAGGATCCACTATAAAGACAGCCCTTACAGTATTTGTTCCCTTAGCAGGGTGAATTAAACCAAGTTTACTAGCAATTTCACCGTTGTCGGCAATCACTGGAAAATTAATTCTGACATTGAAATTTTCTTTTATCCATTCTATCCATTTAAGGTGCGATGAAACCTGATCAACACTGAGTCCAATTAGTTCACAGTTCAGTAATTTAAAATCGGCATAATGTCTTTGAAATTCTAAAAATTCGGTTGTACAAACAGGTGTAAAGTCAGCTGGATGGCTAAAAAGGACAAACCATTTACCTTTAAACGCTTTTGGAAGTTTCATTATACCATGAGTTGTTTTAACTTCCTTAATTTTTGGAAATGGATCACCAATAAGCGGCATTCCTCCTGCCATTCCTCCATCGGTCTTTTTGGTTTTTCGTACCTCATATACTTTTACTTTATCTCCCATTTTTGACCCTCGATTTAGTCACTCATGTCTTGGTATGCATAATCTGCTGTTTTATTAAATTTTAGTGCTGATTAATAAATATTTAAATTTAAAATTAATCATTTCACTAAAATACATAAATTAAACAATTTGCATATCACTCACGAGTAAAAATATTCAACATTATTATTTTATTATTCATATTAAATATAATTTCGCTTTTAGAGAGTAATAATCTAAAAATTTCATGTTAATAAAAGACTTTTAAGAATATATATCCAAAAACCCATAATTGAAGCTAATAAAGTTATATTAACTCATCAAATTAAATTTAAAATAAATAATGATCTAAAATCGATTATTTCATGGATTTAAAATAACAATATATGTTAAAAATTACATTAATATTAAAATTAAATAAATAGAACAGTAACTACTGTCCTTTTCCACTTGCAGGAGGCGTAAATACCCTCTGTCCAAGTTCGCTGTCAAGCATGAATAAACTGCTTGCAGACTCACCTGTGAGTTTAATTTTTTGAAGTACAGCACTTGCTGACTCTTCTTCTTCAACCTGTTCTGCCACAAACCACTGCAGGAAGTTATTTGTTGCATGATCACTTTCAGACATTGCCAGGTCTACCAAAGAATTTATCAAACCTGTAACCTTCTGTTCATGTTTGTAAACATGTTCAAACGCTGCTTTAGGGGATTCCCATTCGGCAGGAGGTTCTTCTATGGAAGATAATGTCACCCTTTCTCCCCTCTGTACAATATAATCATAAAATTTCATTGCATGGGTCATTTCTTCCTGTGCTTGAACCCTCATCCAGTTTCCAAAACCAGCCAGTTCAACAGATTCAAAATATGCTTCCATTGATAAATAAAGGTATGCCGAGTAAAGTTCAGCATTCAATTGATAGTTTAAAGCATTCAAAACATTTTCTTTAATCATTCAATCACTCCATACTCAAATTTATAATAAGCCCTTCTCTTTATGTTTTTTAATAATTTCTTCTGCAAGTGCATCTATTTTTTTGAAGTCCTCTTCCTTTGGAAATCCCTTGACAATGACTGGATCAATAACCTCAGCCCGTATATTTGTCAAAGCTCCTTTAAGTAGTTCAACTGTTCTTCCACCCCATCCATAAGAGCCTATTATAGATACAAATTTTAATTTAGGTCGCAGTGCATTTGTAAGATATGCTGCATAAACTGCACTTGGATGAGGGCCAGTTAAAACAGTTGGAGTTGCAATTATGAGAGTTGATGCGTCTACAAGAGATGTAGCTAAATCTCCAACATCAGAAGTTGTTAAATTAAACGGCTTAACATTTATGCCCTTTTTAACCAGGATATCCATTAGATAGTACACTATTTCTTTGGTGCTGCCATGCATGGATACATAGGGTATGACTACCTCATTTTTAGTTTCATCAGATATCCATTTTTTATAAGCTTCAAAAATAAGTTCTGGTTTTTTATAAACCGGACCATGACTTGGTGCCACTATCTCAACAGGAATATCCTTAAGTTTTTCCATGTTCTTCTGGATAAACATCCGAAATGGCATCATTATCTCTGCATAATATCTCTTTGCAGCCAAGTAAGTTAAAGCTTCATCAGTTACAAAAGGATTGCTTTCTGCAAGATGTGAACCAAAGAAATCACATGAAAATAAGATTTTATCTTCCTCAAGAAATGTGGACATAGTTTCAGGCCAGTGCACCCACGGAGTATAAATGAATTTAAGGGTTTTATCCCCAAGTGAAAGAGTTTCACCGTCTTCAATAGTTATGAATTTTTCATCAGGAATTAAAAGTAAGTCTTTAAGCATTTCTTTGCATTTGGGGTTGGTTATAATATCTGCATCGGGATAAATTTCAAGAATTCCAGGTATTGACCCTGAATGGTCCTGTTCTGCATGATGAGATATGATGTAATCAATGTTTACATTGAGTTCCTGAAGATTACTTACTAATTCCCCTATTTTAGTTGGGTCCACTGTGTCTAATAACGCTGTTTTTTCGCTTCCCTGTATTAAATAGGAATTATATGTTGTACCTTCTGGAAGAGGGATAATTTCATCAAATATTCTCCTGTCCCAATCTATAGCACCTACTGCATATACTCCAGGTTTAAGTACTCGGGATGTCATCTTAATCAACAGGTTCAAATTGATCTTTTCCGACTCCGCACATTGGGCAAAGCCAATCATCTGGTAAATCTTCAAAAGAAGTACCTGCGTCTATTCCAGATATGGAATCGCCTTCTTCGGGGTCGTATACGTAACCACAAGCTGTACACATGTATTTTTTCATTTTTCAGCCTCCAAAAGGTTTGTTATATTTTAAATTACTTAAACGATTTAAATATAAGCCTTATTTATCTTAAATTTTTCGTAAGTTACTTAATTTCAATAAATCGAATTTTACCCGCCCCACAACTAGGACATCGCCATAAATCAGGCAGATCATCAAATACAGTACCAGAATCTGTTTTTGTTTTAGGTTCACCCTTTTCAGGGTCGTATATATAACCACATACATTACATTTATATCTGCTTGCCATTGAATCAACCTTTTAAATCTTTCTAAATGTTACCTTATCATCATAAAACGAATTTTACCTGCCCCACATTTTGGGCAGCGCCACAGCTCAGGTAAATTGTCAAATGCTGTGCCTGAAGGTGTTCCTGTTCTAGGTTCACCTATTTCCGGATCATAAATATACCCACAGACTTTACATCTATATCGCATTGCTAAATCCTCCTTTTATACCTCCCGCAAAACTTAATTTAATTTTTATACTTTAATTTTGTTTTTTAATATTTATAAATCTTCCAATTTATTTAACTATTCACTTACTTTTAAGGAATCAAATTCACTGTTAAACACATTGGATAGTTAAATTTTATTTAAAAATAATATAAATAGTCTTAAATAATTTTAAAGTTATATTACATAATTTATTAAGTTCTACATCAATATGGCCTTTCCCACGATTCAATATCTCCTTTTACTACTTCAAAAACGGGGTTTGGCTTGGGAAAATCTAAATTTATTAATAGATTATATCTTTCAGTATCTCTTATTTTGAGTTTTCTTTTTAAATGTTTAAACTCATAAAGCATTTGTCCATCAGTTACTTCCATTTTAGAGTCTAAAAACTTAAATCCGATTCTATCCCTTTTGAAATTATAATTTCTTCTTTTAGATTCTATGTAAACATTTAATAAGTAAGTATCAATTGCAATTACAGGATCATCCTGTTTTTTAAACCTTTCAAGCTGAGGATGATTCTTATAACCCTCAGTCTTTCCAGTAAGGACATTACGGGCCATTATCCCTTCTCTCCAGAGAGCGACAAGGCCCTTGACATCAAGATATCCCGGATGCAAACTCCACAATCTCATAGTCTCACCGATACATTCGATTGGAAGCCTCACGGCTTCACAATCTCATTAATCATAGATCTAGTATTCGATTGGTAGCCGCGAAAACTACGTTTTCGCAGGCTCCACAAACTATCATCTAATCCCCATTTTTATTAACAATGAAGATGAAAAGCCTCAAAAACTACATTATATACAGGCTCTAATCCACATTTAACATTTATAATCTCATATTCCTCTATTTGAAATATCAGAATAATATAAAAATAACTTAAAAATTAAAAAAATAAATAATTTATTTAACAAGCAGTACAGGCGCGTCTACAGATTTTAAAATACTTTCAGCTACGCTGCCGAGTATTAGTTTTTCTAAACCCTTCTTTCCATGGGTTCCAATAACAACAATATCTGCATTCATCCTTCGGGTTATGGTAGGTATATCCTTACGCGGATCTCCAAACACAAGGATTTCGTCAACAACTACATCTTCTTTTTTAGCCTTTTCGCTTAATTTTTTTAATATTGCTTTACCTTCATCTTCAAGAACATCATAGGGATAAATAAGCTTCTCATCAATTACATAGACCCCAACTACTCTTGCATTGTACTTATTCGCCATGGAAATTGCTATATCTTCAGCTCTTCCTGCATATTCCGAACCGTCTGTCGGAACCAATATCGTTTCAAACATTTAATACACTCCTTACACAATCTAGATGATCCAGTCTAACTTTCATAACTATTATTCCACTTTCCGGAGGTGGTCTCCAACCACAAAATTCACTCCGCCGAGATGTAAAACTGGTTTTACTTTTTCAACGTCTAAATTACCCTCTTTTAAGGAATCTTTTTGAGCGCTGACATTTAAAACTTCTCCCACAATGAGGTTGTGGTCTCCTGCTTTTTTAATCCAGTGTACTTTACACTCAATACATGCAACACATTCCTCAATTCCAGGTGGCGAAACTTTTTTAGAAGGTTTTGAAGTAAGACCTGCTTTCTCAATCTCGTTTACACCATATGGGAACTTTTCACCAGTTATCCACAATTTATTTAAAATATCTTCCTTCGGAATATTTACCACAAACTCATCAACTTCCTCTATATTTTTGTAAGTGTGATGGCTTGCCACTGATGCAAAAGCAATTAACGGAGGATCCATTGAAACCGGCATTGTAAAAGAAAATGGAGCTGCATTTACTTCACCTTTCTTATTTACAGTTGTTACAATAATTGTAGGACGCGGCGCTAGTACTTTATACGCATTTTCGGTACCTATTTCTTCAAAACTCATCCAATCACCTTTAAAACTATTTAAATAAAAATTTACTATTTAATGGTTAATTACAGCTATTCGTTATGATCTATATTTATAAGTCAAATGATTTATTATTTTGCATTAAATATGTGGATAATTTGTGATTACATGAGTCCAACGTCAAAGAAGAATTAATGTTAAAATAATTTTATGGATAACAGGCATTACGACTACTTCACCAATTGCAGTAGTGTTAAGCGTGTTTTAACTTAAAATATATAAAAAAATAAATTGCAAATTACATTAAATAATCTGCTTTACAAGTTTTAAGGAATTCATCACATAGTTTTTGAGGATCACCATCACCAACAAGTTTTCCGTCTTCAATCATTACTGCTCTTGTTGTAACTTCTCTGATAAAGTCTACATGGTGGCTTACCATTAAAATAGTTGTACCAAATTTCTTGTTTATCTTTTTAAGAGAATTTGAAACTACCCTTAATGTGAGAGGGTCAAGATCTCCAAATGGTTCGTCCAGGATTAAAACCTCAGGGTTAGATGTTAACACTAAAGCTAAAGTAGCTCTAACTTTTTGACCACCAGAGAGTTCATAGGAACGTCTGTCCAAAATATCAAGGGGCAAATCAAGCGCTTCAAAAATAGGTTCAGCATATTTTTTAACCTCTTTATCAGGGAATTTTGGAAATAGACGGTCCAAAATATCTGAATTAAGCTCAATTTTTTCTAATCTTGCTTTGGCCTCATTTTCTGGAAGATCAGTAAGCTGATAAAGAACATCGAGAATTTTATCACTTATTCCTAATTCTTCAGCTGTTTTACGTGCCTTTGCTATGACATTTTCATCTTTAACTCCAAGACGTGATGCAATTTGATCTTTAATAGTCGCATGATGAGTAAGAGCAAATTCCTGGTGCATAAATCCCAACTTTCGCCTTACATTCATCCTTTCCAATCCCAGATCCTGCATATCTACCCATTCATCATTCAATTTAAAGGATATGGATCCTGAATCTGGAGCATCAAGCCCCGCCACCATCCGAAGTAAAACTGTTTTTCCAGCCCCACTTGGACCTATTAAAGATACAATTTCACCCTTTTTAATATCCAAGTTTATATCTTTAATTTGGAGCGTATTTCCACCTTTTAAAAGGAAAAACTTCTTATCTAAATCATTTACTTTTATTATATAGTCACCTATATTTTCAGGGCCGGCTAATGGTTCAGCAGGCTCCATCGGCTTCATAAATTTAGTAATTATTTCTTCAGTGGAGCCTTCATCGGTGATCTCCCCATCTTCCATTAAAATTAGCCTATCTGAGAGGTACCTGTGAACCTCTGGAAGGTGAGATACAAGGATAATTGTAACGCCCAGTTCTTTATTTATATTTTTTATAGCATCTAAAATTTCCTGTTTTGTTTTTGGGCATGACATAGTGGCAGGTTCGTCAAGTAATAATACTTTTGGCTTTTTTGCAAGTTGTCTAGCCATTATAAGTCTTTGTTTTTCACCACCACTTAAAACAGGGGCAAAATGATTTATTTTATGGCCAAGACCTACAATTTCAAGAATTTCTTTTGCCTGATCTCCAAATTCAGCTACAGCATCATCTGCATCTTGTAAAGACTCATCCCCATATTTAACTCCAGATAATTTTCTTATAACATTTTGAAGGGCTGTTTCTCCCCATAAACCAAATGATCTTTGAAGATGAATTGCAGTTGCTTTTTTAAGTTTCGAAGAATAATAGGGACTTGAATCTGGAGTAACTTCTATACCGTCAAGTATTATTTTACCGCTGTCAAAAGGTTCGACGCCCCTAAGAATTCGCAGTAAAGTGGTTTTTCCAGATCCGCTCATTCCAATTATTCCAACAATCTCACCTTGCTCAACATTGAGATTTATATCAGTTAAGGCCTTGATTTCTTCACCATTTTCTATTTTATATGTCTTGGATAAGTTTTCCACTTGTATCATTCGTTACACCTTGTTTAAATAAATTAAACAGTTTAGTCAAATATTTTGACTTAACACATTCATTGGGCAAATTTAAATCTTTGAAAATATTGATCAAAGCTATTTATTAACTTTAAGATTATATCCCTCTTTTTTAAAGCTTGCAAAATTTTTAATTTTGCAGCCCGAAAAATCTATGATTTTTCGACGGCTTTTGAATAACTTTCACGGAATCTAACTCAAAAGAATATTATCTGTAGAATTACTTCTTTAGTTAATATTAAACAAAGTGATTTAAATTGTTATGCTAATTTATACATCATAATTTAAGCTGAACAGCTTTGTAATACTTTTTTATATAAAAGTAGTAAAGTACTTAAATTTCAAATTTCAAAAATGAAAATAGATAAAATATGTTTTAAGCTAATCTCAACTTATACATGCTAATTTAAGCTATAACGCGTTTAAACAGGCCAATTTAATATTCCTTAATTAAGTTAATTAATATAGGTTTAAAGTTATCTCATCATGAGGTAGCAATGCGTGGAGGTGAAAATTTGGCACAAAAGCGGCAGAAAAGGTTTAATGTAAGCCCAGCACAGGTTGAAAAATCAATAAAGGGGACTCATTTTCCTGCACAAAAACAAGATTTAATTCAAAGAGCGAGGGAAAATCATGCTAATCAGGATGTTTTAGAAGTTTTAGAAAATATGCCTGATAAACAATTTAATTCCCCTGTAGACATAAGCAAAGCGATGGGAAAAATGTAAATATATAACTAAAATTGTTAAGTAGGGACATCAGATTAAACTGGTGTCCATCTTACAATGAATAAAACTATTAAATCATGCTAATGTACTTAAATCAATTAAGCAGTTATTTAACTTTAATAAATTCTGCTGCGTGCTGTAAATGTACTCGATAAATTAATTTTATTTCAAGCTATAATATATTTTATAAGTTTTGCAATATACAAACATTATTTTAAATTATTTTAGTAATACAAAAATACTTTTTTTGACATAATTTGCAAGTGTATAACGAATTTTAACAAATTATTAGATGATTAAAGTATTTAATAAAACTAATAAATTTTTCAGTATATAAACAAAATATTAAAGCATATGAAAACAGATTAATTAAACAGGTGATTGTTTGAGAGGATTACTTGTTGGAAGGATGCAGCCTGTTCATAATGGACATCTTCAAGTTATAAAAGGCATTCTCGAAGAAGTTGATGAAGTTATAATAGGTATTGGAAGTGCTCAACTAAGCCATACCCTAAAGGATCCATTTACTGCAGGTGAAAGGGTAATGATGCTTACAAAGGCCCTCAGTGAAAATGGTATTCATGCATCAAAATATTATATTATACCCATACAGGATGTAGCTTGTAATTCTATTTGGGTAGCTCATGTTAAAATGCTCACACCGCCATTTAAATACGTATATTCCGGTAATCCCCTAGTTCAGCGGCTTTTTATTGAAGCAGGAAATAAAGTCACACAACCACCGCTGTTTAATCGTGAAATTTATTCTGGAACGGAAGTTAGAAGAAGGATACTTACAGATGAAGATTGGGAATCACTTGTTCCTAAATCTGTTGTAAATGTTATTGGAGAAATTAATGGAATTTCAAGGATGAAACATCTATCTAAAAAAGAAGCTTCAGAATTAATACAAAAAATTTAAGAATTTATGGTGATTACATGGCTCTAAATGTGAGGGTTATCAAAAAAAATGAAGAAATCGTTACAATTCCGGACCTTATAAATCAGATTAAAAAGAATCCCAAAATTGATGAATGCGGAGCAGTATTTTCCTTTGAAGGCATAGTAAGGGGAAAAGAAAACGAAACAAAGGTTAAAAAGTTGAATTTAAGTACTCCAGATATCCAAAAAACTGAAGCTGAACTTAAAAAAATCATAGAAGAAGTCAAAAATAAACATGGAGTAGTTGAAATAGCTGCAGTACATTATATTGGAGAGTTTTACACTGGAGATTCCCTTTTACTCGTAGTTGTAGCTGGAGCGCATAGGGGCGAAACAGCAGACGCTCTAAAAGAATCAATAGAGCGTATAAAATTCGATCTTGAGTTTAAAAAAGAAGAATTTACTGAAGAAGGGAAAAATATTATTATGTCAGGCGGATAAGCCTACTCATTTATTTTACTAGCTCAATTGAAGAACGGAATTAATTTAGCAGGTACAGGAGAAATTAGATTTGAAAAATATTAGGGATAGTGTCCATGGAAATCTTTATCTTGATGAATTTGAGGTTAGACTGGTAGATACTCCCCAAATTCAGCGTTTAAGACGGATTAAACAGTTAGGATTTACTTACCTTATTTATCCTGGTGCAAACCACTCCCGTTTTGAGCATTCCATTGGGACCATGCACGTTGCGTCCAAAATTGCAGACAGTGTTGGTCTAGATGAACATACAAAAAAAATGATCCGTTCGTGTGCACTTTTACATGATATAGGGCATGGCCCATTTTCACACGTATCAGAAGTTGTTCTTGATACTCCCCATGAATACCAAACAGCTAAGGTTATTAAAGAATCAGAAATTTCAGATATACTATCCGAAATGTTCGATCCTCAAGAAATAATAGACATAATACATGGAAAAGGATCTTTAGGACATATAATAAGCAGTGAACTTGACGCAGATAGAATGGATTATCTTGTAAGAGATTCTTATTATACTGGCGTTGCTTACGGGATGATTGATGTTGAAAGACTTGTATCTTCAATGAAACTTGAAAATGGCCTGGTCATCGAAGCAAAAGGTATCCAAGCTGCCGAATCAGCTCTCATTGCAAGATATCTAATGTATCCCAGTGTCTATCAACACCATACTACCAGAATAGTAAATTCCATGTTCAGAAGATGCATAAAATGGATGTTTAAAGCAGGTTTAATTGATTCAAATACTATCTACAAATATGATGATGCAGATATTACCACAATTGCAAGATCCCATGATGGTTTAATTAAAGACATAATCAACAGGTTAGATAACAGAAATTTGTTTAAAAGAGTATTTACCATTAAACTCAGCGATTTAGAAGAGCCTAAGGATGTTTTCAGGATTAATGAAAAGAAAATTAAGAGAATTGAACTTGAAATTGCTGAAGATTTAGGTTCACCTTCTGAGTATACAATAATTGACATTCCAGAGTACCCATTCTTTAATGAAATGAGGACTCAAGTATCCGTGGGGAATGAATGTGTAAAATTAAATGAAATATCAAATTTAGTAAGTGCTCTTAAAAATATGCGATTTAATTATGCAGATATCTGTATCTATATTCCAGAAGAATATGCAGAAAAAGCTTCAAAATTTCCATTTGAGGATTATTTAGAGCTTACAATGCAAAAAAATATTAAAGACTGGTTATAAATTAATTACATTAAATAAAATAACTTATTATAATTATGGATTTTAAATATTCAATTGTTTAAAATTAGCTAATTAAAAAATTGGATTATAAATTATATATAAAAATATAAATGTGTGATAACTATGATTGTAGTTGCTATTACCGGTGCAAGTGGAGTGATTTATGGAGTTAGGCTTCTTGAAGTCTTAAAGGAGTTAAATATAGATACTGCTCTTGTAATAACCGATCCTGCCAGAATAATTCTTAAACATGAACTTAATATGGAAGAAGAAGAATTAAAAGAACTTACAGACGTAATATATGATCCAAAGGATCTTACAGCTTCTATTAACAGTGGATCTTTTAGATTTAATTCTATGGTCATAGTTCCATGTACAATGAAGACAATTTCTGCGATAGCAAATGGATACGCGAATAACGCCATAACAAGGTCTGCAGATGTAGTACTTAAAGAAAGAAGAAAATTAGTAATTGTACCTCGTGAAACTCCACTTAGATCCGTTCACCTTGAAAATATGCTTAAAATAAGCAGGGAAGGAGGTATAATCCTCCCAGCTATGCCCGGTTTTTACCATAATCCCAAAAATATTGATGATTTATGCAATTTTGTTGTTGGAAAAATCCTGGATGTCCTGGAAATCGATAATCACCTGTTTAAACGATGGCATAACGATAATCCATAACTAATCAAAACTTAATTAATGATTAATATGATCTCAGATGATGAATTTATAACTCATAAAAATGTACCAGGACCAACCAAAGAAGAAATAAGATGCCTTGTAATGTGCAAATCAAAGGTGACACCAAATGATACTGTAGTTGACATCGGCTGCGGAACAGGGGGATTAACCTTAGAGTTTGCAAAAAGGTCACATCTTGTTTATGCTGTTGATAGAAATCTAGATGCGTTAAATACAACAGAAAAAAATCTTAAAAAACACGATCTGGATAAAAATGTGCATCTTATCCATAGTGATGCCCTTGAGGTATTAAAAGACATTGAAACCTTCGACATTTTGATAATTGGGGGAAGTGGCGGAGATTTACCTCTTATAATAGAAGAAGCTTACCAGAAGCTCCGTCAAAACGGGAGAATTATAGTTACTTCCATTTTACTCGAAACTCCTGTTGAAGCTGTTGAAACAATGCAAAAACTCAATATGGACATTGATGTAGTTAGTGTATCCATTTCAAAGGGAAATATCCTGGAAAGAGGGACCATGATGCTTGCGAGAAATCCAATAACTATTGTTACTGGAAAAAAATAATATAGGGGATAACTATGGCAATACGAAAACATATGAACAACTGGAGAGTCCGTTTAGGCATAATTTTAATTATATTAGCTGCAATTCTTTATACTACTAATTTCTTACTTTTTAAAGACTTACATGAAACTTTGTTTTATCTTGATATAGATTTAGCATTTATTCCTATAGAGGCCCTTATCATCGTTCTTGTTTTAGAGTGGATAATAGGAGAAAGGGAAAAAAGAAGCTTACTTCAAAAAATGAACATGGTTATAGGATCTTTTTTCAGTCAAGTTGGAACTGAACTGCTAAGTGGAATATCTGATTTTGACTCAAAAAGTGAAAAAATTAAAAAAAAGCTTGTTATGACTGACAGCTGGACTAAAAAAGATTTTTTAGATGCAAGTGATCGTATTAAAAATTACAATTTCCAAGTATATATTGGAAAGGACAACCCAGATTCAATACACTATCTTCAGGAATTAAAAGCATTTCTTATAAATAACAGAGATTTTATGCTGCGCCTTTTAGCAAACCCTAACTTACTGGAACATGATTCATTTACAGACCTTTTATGGGCAGTGTTCCATTTAACTGAAGAACTTGAAAATAGAACTGACCTAAC